>CBDUAV010000001.1:0-98597 GCA_965365225.1 uncultured Ignavibacteria bacterium
CAATTTAAAAATTTTTTGCAAAAAATGAATTTTAATAAGAAATTAAATACCTGCATTAGTGCTGGTTGATGAAATGAAAGAATGACATAATAGATTGCAAAGAATATAACGCTCAGTTCTTCCTACTTAACCTTCACTACAACCATTGTGATATCGTCATTCATTTCCGCAGTGCCACGGAAGGTTTCTACTGATTGCAAGACCTCATTTACAATATCTGCTGAGATAGAATTAGATTTGTTTTTTAGAATCGAATTTAGTTTATCATCACCAAAAAGCTCATTATGTTCATTCATTGCTTCGGTAACACCATCTGTAAAGAATGCAAAAATCTGTCCGGATTTGAGTGTAACTTCTTCTTCAACTAATGGTCTTTCAAATACTACTCCTTTTTCAATTCCAACACCGAGTCCCTGCGTTCGGTAGGACTGCACAGTTCCGTTTGATGCAAGAAGAATCGGCATATGTCCTGCACGACAGAATATTAGCTTGCGGTCCTTCAAATCAAAAAGAGCAAGTGTAATTGTTACAAACCAGCTTTTATCAAGTTCCTCATAAATTCTTTTGTTTATATCTACAAGTATTTCTTTCGGTGATTTATTATCAATACAGCTAAACTTAATCATTGTTTGCAGTTTAGTCATATAAAGTGAAGCAGATAATCCTTTCCCGGATACATCACCAACAATTACAAATAGTTTGGAATCTGTTACCTGAATGAGATCAAAATAATCGCCACCTACTTGCATAGCAGGAATCATCTCACCACAAATATCTAAACCCTGCATATCCGGTATACACTGCGGAAGCAAGCCCTGCTGAATTTTTCTTGCAAGATCTAAGTCTCTCTCAATTTTTTGTTTTTCAACTTCTGATTTATAGAGCCGTGCATTTTCAATTGAAATTGCAGCTTGGTTTGCAGCCGCCCATAATAGCTCTAGATCTTTTCCTGTAAAACAAGAACCTGAATGTTTCAGTCCAAAAAGCAGTAAGCCTACTATTTTTCCCTTCGCCATCATGGGAATAATAGTGTGAACACTTTCCTTTAGCAACCGCTCGGCTTTATCATCCGGAAAAACAGTATTAAAGTCTGGCTGTTCTATTGCAGGATGATTACTTAGCAGCATTTTTTCTTTAAGAAAATTTGAAATGCGCGACTCGGTAATTTTGCATTCGGTATTTTGCATTCCGACACTATCAACCAAACTTAAGTTACCTTCTTTGTCCCTTACCAAAATTCCGAAAGTATTTATTTTAAGTGCTTCAACAAATGTTTTCTTCATTAACCCAAGAATGTTATCCAAACCAGCAACAATAGACAATTCATTACTTAAATCAATAAGCACTTGCTGCGAAGCAAACTGTTCGGGGTAAAACTGCTTTGTAAGAAAATCCTGGAATTTATCTTTAGTTGATTGAAAAACGATTGCAAAAATTATAAAGAACACACCTGCTATAATTCCCTGGTTTTCAACACCTAAAAATGAGCTTATGCTTTTGCCGGCAAGGTAAATTACAAAAAAGTAAATAGCTGCTACTGTAACAGTTGCCGCACCGTATACAATTGTATTTCTAATAACAACGCTAACATCCATCAACTGGTATTTGAAGATAGAATAAGCAAAAATGAGAGGAACAATCACGATTAGAATAATTGGAGCATAGTACTCAGGCGAGTTAAAGAAACTATCGGCAATTGCAGGAGCTATTTGGGCGGAATAAACGGCTACAGCAAGCCCGAATGTAACTGCAATTAACATTAGGAGAAGAGGTTTCTTTTTTTCTTTATCTTTTATTCTTCTGTATTGAATAATCAGAGCAACCCATGCAGGTACGTTTGCAAGAAATCCAAAATAAACCAAAAGCTCAATCACTGCTATAAAATTCTTTTCATCGACTACATTTTTAAACACAAACACTGCTAAAGTAATTGCAAATACAGACAGTATTGAGGGAATTATAAATACTAATCTCTTGACCCATTTTTTTTGAACAAACTTAAAAGGCTTAGGAAAATTCCAGAAGAAATAATTAAATACAAAAGGTGAAAAACAAATTCCAATAATCAGTAAACAACCTATAGTGATTGCTATTATTCCATACGTATCGAAGAACTCATAAAAATCTCCATATATAGGCATAAGCGAACTAAGTGAAGAAAGAACAGCAAGAACACCGAGAAAATAAAATAGCCTGTGGACTTTTCCATCCGGTTTCGCCGATAAAACTATGAACCCGATAATCATCCAGAACAATGCACTTAAAGCTGCAGCAAGATGGCCAAATTGAATTAGTTTTTTTACAAACACTTTTGTTGTAAAAACTTTACCGTCACGCATTACTTTGTAATCAGCGTGATCGCCGCTGGCGAATTGATTTAATATACCCTGGGCATGAAAAGTACTGTTAAGAGTTTTATTATCAATTTCAAGAAGCTGATCACCGTTTCGAATACCTGCGTTCCATGTTACACCATCAACTTTTACTAGATCAAAAAATATAGCAGTGCTGTCTTTACTTACTTTTTTAGGAATCCATAAGCACTCATCATTGCTTGTAACCCTAACTGCAACAGCAAAGTAGATATTAATTACCGCCAGAGCAATTAATGCAATCGAAATAGCGGCAACTAAATTCGTTCTGTGTTTAATAAAAGTAGATTTTAAAGTTACCATAATTTTTATCTTACTTTTAGGATAATCATTGTAATATCATCCGATTGAGCATTTCCCTGCGCAAAATTCTGAACTTCCTGTTTAATTCCATCTAAAATTTCTCCGGCTGAATTTTTTTTAAGAGCATTTGCTGCTTCTTCCAGCTTGTCTTCGCCAAATTCTTCACCCTGATTATTCATAGCTTCAGAAACGCCATCTGTATACAAAACCAGTACATCATCTTTATGAAGATCTACTTCTTCAAAAATATAAGGATTGAAAGTTTTCATCACGCCTAAAATTATTCCGCCTTTATCCAGCTTTTTAATTGTATTGTTTCTTAAAAGAAGGGGCGGATTGTGTCCTGCATTAACATATTTAAAAGTTTTTTGTTTTGTGTTAACTATTCCCCAGAAAAAAGTTATAAAACGTCCTTCCGTTGTATTTGCAGTTACAAGATCGTTAATAAGTGCTGTAGCATCTTCAATTTGTAAATTCTGCTTGCAAATGACCTGTAAAAAAGCCTGTATATTTGCCATCATTAAAGAAGCAGGAACGCCTTTACCCGATACATCTGCAATTGCAATAACAAAATTTTCATCGTCAAGCGGAATTACATCATAATAATCTCCGCCAACCTGTTTGGAGGAAACATTTAATGCAGCAATATCAAAATTTTCGTACTCAGGTATATTCTGCGGAAGCAAATCTCGCTGAATATCTCTTGCAATTAATAGCTCTTCTTCAAGTTTTTGCTTTTCAAGTGCCTCTTCAAAAAGTCTTTTATTTTCAAGTGAAATAATTGCAAGGTTTCCCACTGAATAAATAAATTCTATATCGGAATCCAAATAATTTCTATCCCCTGCTCTGCTGCCTAATAAAATTAAGCCGCGTGTTTTGTTTTGAAGCTGCATTGGCACAACTAACTGCACTCCAATTTCCTTGAGCATATCAAATCGTTCGGCAATTTCTTCACTGCGGATTGATTCAATAGTATTTATTAGTTCGTATTTCGATAGGCAGTTCTGCAAATCACTTCTGCTGAATTTAGATTCCAAAATTTCAGATTCATCATCGTTAAAAAGAACAACAGCATATTTCTGAACTAGAAATTGTCCTATAACAGAAAAAATTAGAAGTTTAACAAATCTCGATGACTCTGCAAGCATGCCAAATTCTTTGCTAAGCTCAAAAAGTGAATCAAGCCTTTGAACACGTGTATCCAAAAAACGGTTAACTTCTTTTAGTTCATTTATAATTATAGAATTCTGAATTGCAGTTGCAGAGATGTTTAAAATTGTTTTAAGAAATTCCTGATCATCTTCTGTATAATCTGATTTGTTTAATTTTTCGCCAAGACAAACTAAACCAATGCAATCCTGTGATGAACTAATTTTTTCTACAATTTTTAAATTTGAAACGTGCAAAAACGAATCCAGCTTAGGGTCTTTTATACAATCGGGGGTTGCAAGTAGATAAGGAAATGTGCCTTCAACATCGGAGCTTAAGCCTTTTGAAATTTTGAGTACCAATTTTCCTTTTTCTTTTATAGCAACTAATCCTCTCGTGGCCAAAAATTTTCCAAGGCAAGTAAGAAGTACATTATTTAAAATAAATTCAAGATCAATACTTGAATTTATAACCCTGCTGAAATCAACTAAAGCAGAAAGGTTCCTTTTAATTTTGTAATCTTTAGCATCAATCATTGCCATTAAGAGCTCGAAATATTTTTTGAAAGAAGAACCTGGTTATATTTTCCTGGAACGGTTGTATACTTAACATCATCCATAAGTGTTCTCATTAAATATATTCCGAGCCCGCCAACTTTATGCTCATGATAATATTTCTTTAAATCTGGCTTAGGTACACTTGTTGGATCGAAAGTTTTACCATAATCAATAATTAAAATTGTAAATTTTTTAATGTCATAATTTATTTTGATAATTATTTCTCCTTCGGGATAGGACTTGTATGCATGCTTAATAATATTAGTACAAGCTTCATCAACGGCAAGCATTATATTATCTGCAGCTTCGGTAGAAATACCTGCTTTATGAGCGTTGGAACTGATGAAGTCTCTAATAACTGAGAGATTATCGGTTTTACTTTTTACCTTCAGTTCTTTACTATTTTTATCTTTGCTTTTCAAGTTATTCCCCAATAAACTTCTTTATAGCTTCATCTTCGGTTTTATATATTTCGTACAAAAGTGGAAAACCAAGAAGATCAAAAATATTGTAAACCTTTTCGCTCATATTACTCAGTTTAATATCTCCATTATTTTCACGTATCTTCTCAATGTAAGCCATAAACACACCCAAGCCTGCACTGCTTATGTAAGCCAGCTCTTCAAAATTAACTACAATGTTATAGCATTTTTCATCTATCAACTGCGTAAAATTATTCTCGAGTGTGGGGGCGGTGTGCGCATCTAGATATCCATTTAAGTTTATAACGCTTATTTTGCCCTTACTTAAAACTGATGTGTTGAACTCTGCCATTCTTGCTCTCCATTATTTTAATTTTCAGCCAAAGGCTGATCCGCTTTCGGCGGAAATTATTTTCCTGTCCTGTCCGTCATTTAGGGACTGCCGGGATTCAAATTTAAATATAACCAAAGTTATATCATCATACTGCGAATAATTTTGTGAAAATAATGTTACTTCCTTTATAATTTTATTCGATAGCTCAAGCGCAGAAAAATCACTGCTCTCGAGCAAAATATCTTTAAAGTATGCTTCTCCAAAATCTTCTAATTTATCATTTTTTGCTTCTGTAATTCCATCGGTGTAAAGAACGATAGTATCATCGTTTTTTAGTTCTATTTCAAATTCTTCCATATTTTCTTCAAAACTTTCAGTTTCAATTAAGCCAAGTCCTATACCAGAAGGTTTAATTTGAAGCGTTTCCTTATTTCTTAGAAGAAGAACTGGGCAGTGTCCGGCTCTTGCAATGCACAGTTTTTCTTTTTGCAGATCAATAATTCCAAATGCAGCACTTACAAAAGTTTTGCTGTCTAAGGTATTTTTTAATATTTCATTTGCGCTGATTAAAATATCTTTTGGTCGCTCGGTTGTTTTTGAAAGCGATTCAAAAATTCCTTTTACTTCTGCCATTACAAATGCAGCGGAAATTCCTTTACCAGAAACGTCTGCAATAACAAAGCCCAGTTTTTTATTTTCTAATTCAAAAAAATCATAGTAGTCACCGCCAACTTCAAATGCAGGGATAAAAACAGATGAGATTTGAAGATTATCGTAAGCAGGTTCTTTATCAGGTAAAATTTTCTTTTGAATCTCTCTTGCAACATCTAGTTCTCTTTCCAGTCTTTCTTTTTCAATTGATTCTTCAAGAAGCTGTGCATTTTCAATCGCAACCGAAGCATAATCAGAAAATGTTTCAACTGCGGATAAATCATCTTTTGCAAAAAGTTTCCCCTCAGCTTTGGCTGCAACAAGCAATCCTTTCACAACACCGTGCGATCGAATTGGGGAAACCGAAAGCAATTCAAAATTTTCTGCATTTCCTACTTTATCACGTTCATCGGAAAGCGATATTGTTGTTGTTGAGTTTATTTTATCAAAATTAATTCTGTTCAAAATTATTTTATTTATTTTTTCAGAATCAACATAACCAATGTTTTTATTTGCAAGTGTTATTAACTGATCGTAGTCTTTCCACATTATCCATGCAGCATTTGAATGGCTGACTTTAATTGCAATATCCGTTACAGTTTCAGCAAGATCATTAAAATCTAATACTTCGGTAATAAGCTTACTAAAATATTGAAGTGATGAGACTTCCTGTGCTTTTCTATCGTATGCTTCGGCAGTCGGGAGATGAAACAACGTAGTAAAGAATAGAACGAAAAAGTAAATAGCTCCGTAAAGCATTACGGTTGTAATAAAACTATCAATCGAAGGTGAAAAACTATTTAACACCTGGCTATGAATACCATTACCTGAAATGTTGCCCAGGTTTACAGCAAACAAAATTGACAGGACTACGGAAAGAACAAGCAGATAAACTTTTTCTTTTTTTGAAAGAAATGCTATCCACGAAATTCTTACAGAATTAAATACCATTAAAAGTACAGAAACAATTAAAAAAGTATTTTCAATAAAGGATAGACTTTCTGAAGTAAAAAATTGAGAGGATAGTGCAGCCATTATAAAAAACGCAATCATGGTGTTAAAGTAAATCTTAGCATTTTTAATCTGGTTTAGAATAAATAAATGCCGGAGCACAATTAAAACGTAAGAAAAGAATGCAATAAATATTAAAACGTAGAAAATGGAAACAATGCTATAAACCAATCCGGGATCGCTTACCATCTGATTTACATTATCTAACAATGATGAAGTTATAACATCTGCAAAAGTTATCACCAGAAAAGCAACTGCATTTAAAATTCCTACATTCATCACAAGTGACAATGGCACCGTAGTCTGCTTATTTTGATAATTAATAAGCATTAATAAAAGGAACAGCGAAATAAAAATTAAAATCACAACCTGAAAAATTTCAAAAAATAAAGAATCCGATCTGCCTACAATTAATCGTACTATAAAAAGTATAACTACCGCTGCTATAAATAGTCTTAAATGAGAGCTAACAGGATTATTTAAGAATTTCAAATTCATAATTAATGATAGGGGATTACCTTCTTTTGTTTATTCCTGATTTTAATATAAATCCGTGAGGAAAAATAGCCGTTTTATATATATAAATAAAGATTTCAGTTATAAACGGATAATATATAGGATAGTTGAAAAAATTAACAGGGGGGAGTTTACATAGAATTCCTTTTTAGTGCTAAGAACTGACCCTTAATGCAGTTCTCTTAGCTATGGATTAGCAAAACTTATTTAACTTTAATAATCCTTCCTTTTTCTTTTTCTGCTTTTTGAACCTCGATATCATCCCTCATTCTTTTCAATTGTTCTTTCAACTGAATCATTTGTTCTTTCATGGTTTCTTTATCATAATATTTTGAAAAATAATCTACATCGAATTGGTATTTTGAGAGAGCGGAATCATTAAACCATTTTAACATGGAACGATTATTATTCATTATTGAATCAAGCATTTTATGCTCAGTTTCTATAACCGAATCAAGATTAAAATATTCGTACTTAAACTCAAACGAATGAACAGAATCGCCATCATAATAATCGAACTTAACACCTTCCTTAAAGTGCTCAATTTTCGGAATTTTATAAGCATATAATTGAATATTTTTTGTTGCTTCTTCTATAAACAAATTTATACTGTCAAAATCAGGAATATGAATCTCGGGAATGCTGTAGCCGGATATATCAACTCTGTAAATATTTGAATCTACCTCCACACGGAAATTTGTTTGGGCAGTAGAACTTTCATTCAATTTTTTCCAGCTCGAGTCAAAATTTATATTGATTTTTATCTGTTTTATCTTTTCTGTTTCATTTATAATTTTAATTTTCTCTTTTTCAAGATTAGCAAGCTTGAATTCATAATCCTCAGAAAAAACAGAATCGGGAGTGCAGAAAATGTATTGTTTTTCTGGTATGGATTTTAGCTTATGCATAGCGTTCACAACCTTAATTTTATCATCCGGCGAAACTCCACTTGGAACAAATTTTACAAATTCCTGTTTGTTCAGATTATCTGCAACGATAAGTAAATCTGTAAAAATTGCTTTTCTGTAATTCCAGAGCTTTGGGCTAATTGCAAGCGTGTTTTTATCATTTATTAACACTTGCGATTCTAATGCTTCCGCATAACTTCCAATAACAGAATCAACTAACTGTTTTTCTCTATCATTAAGTTTTAAAGCAGAAACAAATTTATCGTACCCACTTTCCTCGACCATTTGAATTGCCGGTCTTATTTCAAAGTATTCTTTACCCTCATCATCATAGCCAAAATGAAGATACTGATCACGAGAATCATTTAGTGGTAGTTGATTGTTAAAGGCGAAATTAAAAATATCATCATTTGTTAAATCCGCAGCATAAAGTACTGGTTGAAGATTGTCTTTATAAAATCCTGTGATTGCAGTTTTTTGTTCTTTCCAGAAATCAGAAATTATATTAGGATTTAAATACAGCACAGTCATTACTAAAATTGTAATTGCACTTACTGCTATAGCGGGAGTCCACCGTTTAAATCTTTTATAGTCTGATTGCCCTTTCTCAAGTTCAGCCATAATTTTTGATTCGAGATAGGGCGATTCAGGTAATCGTTCAATTTTGTTAGTTAGATTTTTTACTCGTTTTAATTCTGAAAACTCGTTTCTTAGTTCTTCTGACCGAGAAAGAAGTTTTTCAATTTTGGAGATTTCTTCATCGGAAAGCTCTTTATCTAAATACGCAGATAATAATTCAAAGTATTTTTGATTCTTACTCATACAATCAACTCTTTTTCCATAGGCTGTAAAATAGTTTTCAGTCTTTCCCTAGCTCGGAAAATTCTGGATTTAACTGTTCCCATCTCGCATTCCAAAGATTCCGCAATTTCCTGGTAACTAAATCCCTCAATATCCTTCAACATTAGAGGAATTCTTAATTTTGCAGGTAATTTTGAAACTGCTTCCATCACTACTTTTGATACATCGTTATCTTCAACTGATGTCAAAGAATGTGATACCTCTTCACCCTCCTGCAAAGGCATAAAAATCCTTCGCACATTTTTTTTCCTCAATTGATCTTTACACTTGTTTATGGTTATTCTATAAAGCCATGTTGTAAATTGGGATTCAAATCTGAAATTCTTCAATTTTCTGTAAACAGTTATAAAAACTTCCTGTGCAATATCATCAACAAGGCTGCTGTTACTCATCGTTAGGTAAACTATACTTCTCACTTTTTCCTTATGTCTATTAACAAGAATCTGGAATGCTGATTGATCACCATCATTAAATTTTTTAATGATTAAAAAATCATCATCTAGATTAAGAATTTGAGGTTGAGCCAAATTTTCTTTTTTACTATTTAATGTCATTTTTTAGACGTAGGCTTATTGCCTTTGTTCCACTTTTGAAGTTAAATAATTGCCAATGTTTAATTTAAACATTGCGCAAGTCATTTGTTTGCATAAGTATCCCTAACTAAGTAAATTTAGATGAAAAATTAAAGGAGTATTCTATGAAAATCAAAACTACGGAAAAATACGAAGCCGTTATCATTGAACTAAAGGGGAATGTGATGGGCGGCGATGATACAAAGGATTTTAATGATTTACTACATAAGCTTATTGATGATGGGAAAACCAGAATTGTTTTAAATCTGGGTGATGTGAAATTTATGAATAGTTCAGGCTTGGGTATGCTAATTGGGGGGCTTACAACTGTTAAAAAAGCAAATGGCTTTTACAAGCTCGCTAACGTGACTGATAAAATTGAAAGCTTATTAATAATCACAAAACTGATAACGATATTTGAAACATACGATTCTGTTGATAAAGCACTTGAATCATTTTCCAGTTAATTAATACTTAAGTTTAATAATATAAACAGAACTCCGAATTTTGTGATTCGGAGTTTTATTTTGCATAAATTTTCTTCAAACTATTTCCATTCAAAAACAATAAAAATATGAGTGTAACAGTTCTTGTGGGCAGTCAGTGGGGTGATGAGGGTAAAGGTAAAATTGTTGATATCCTCAGTGAAAAATATGATATAGTTGCACGCTATCAGGGTGGTGCGAATGCAGGGCATACAGTAGAAATTGGAGATAAAAAATATATTTTACATTTAATTCCATCCGGGATTCTTCGCGAAAAAGTTGTGTGTGTAATCGGAAACGGAGTTGTAGTAGATCCCGAAGCATTACTGGAAGAGATAAAAATTTTAGAAAATAATAATATAAGCGTTAAGGGAAGGCTGTTAATAAGCCACAATGCTCATTTAATAATGCCATACCACAAGCTTCTCGATTCTATCCGCGAAAGCGGCGATCAGAAAATTGGTTCTACCGGAAGAGGAATTGGTCCCTGTTATACGGATAAGTATGCCAGAAAAGGTGTAAAAATTGTAGATCTTCTGAGTAAAGATACTCTTGAGGAAAAAATTAAAATAAATCTAGAAGAAAAAAATAATCTGCTTAAGAAAATTTACGATAAAGAAGGATTTAATATCGCTGAAATGGTTGAGCAGTATATAAAATTTGATGAACAAATTGATAGCTGCATTACTGATACCGCTCTATTTTTAAACTCTGCAATTGATGAAGGAAAATCAATTTTACTGGAGGGCGCACAGGGAGCCTTGTTAGATGTTGATTTTGGGACCTACCCATTTGTAACATCTTCCAACCCAACCTCCGGAGGGGCATCAACTGGAACGGGGATCCCCCCCACAAAAATTAATTCAGTTTTTGGAATAGTTAAAGCCTACACAACTAGAGTTGGGCATGGTCCATTTCCCACAGAATTGAATGATAATACAGGGGAAAAATTAAGAGAAAAAGGCTCGGAATTCGGTGCAACAACTGGTAGACCGCGGCGTTGTGGTTGGTTCGATGCTTTCCTGGTTAATTATTCAAATATGATAAACGGTGTTGAAAAGGTCGCAATTACAAAACTGGATGTGTTAAGTACTTTTGATGAATTAAAAGTATGTGTGGGTTATGAGTTAAACGGTAAACGATTAAAATCTTTCCCAACAGATCTAAAACGATTATACGATGTTAAACCCATTTATGAAATATTGCCCGGCTGGAATGAAAATATAGAAAACTGTAAATCATATGCCAGTCTACCAGAAAAAACAAAAGATTATTTAAATTTTCTTTCGAGCCAAACTGGAATGCAAATAGAAATAGTATCCGTTGGTCCTAAACGAAAACAAACTTTTTTTGTGCATCACTGATAAGTATTTTCATAATTATTCCCCTCCTTCAATCTTTTACAGCTGATTGACTGGATTTTTACCACCTAAAAAAGCGATTTTACATATCACAATTAAAATTTCTAAGGAATTTTGCTATGAAAATGATTGGCGGTCCCGGGTCGGTTAATATAAAAATAATTCTTTTGATTATTGCACTCCTCATTGCCGGTGGAACATTGCTTTATACTCAAAACCTAGTTAACAAACTTCAGAATAAGGAAAGAGAAATAGTAGAGCTTTATGCAAAAGGAATTGAATACGTTGCCAATTCTTCAAACCCGAATGAGGATATAACTTTTTTATTCGATAATATTATTAAACCGATTGATTTTCCGCTTGTACTTACCGACGCTAATAATTACATAAATATTTATAACAGAACTGATATAAGAAATATTGAAATTGATACAACTTTAACAGATGAAGAGCTCGAAAATTTTATTTATGATAAAGTAATTGAGATGGATGAAACTCATACACCGATTGAAGTTACTTACGCTGATTCAATTGTTTTAACTAAAATTCATTTCGGAGATTCTGAGCACATAAGACAATTACGTTACTATCCTTACGTTCAAATAGTTATTGCAGCACTTTTTATAATTCTCGGTTATGTGGGTTTTAGCAATATTAAACGAAGTGAACAAAGTAATATATGGGTTGGTATGGCAAAAGAAACTGCACACCAGTTTGGCACCCCAATTTCAAGCTTGATGGGCTGGCTGGAAATGTTAAAAATTAATTACAAAGATCCTGATAAAGTTTTAGATATTACGGAAGAAATTAGTAACGATGTTGAAAAGCTAAACAAGATTACCTACAGGTTTTCAAAAATTGGTGCAAAACCCGAGCTATCAAAAACAAATGTAGTTGAGGAGCTAAGAAAAGTAACCGCTTATTTTGAAAGAAGACTGCCGCAGACGGGCAAATCCGTCGAGCTAAAAATTGAAGGTGATGAGAATGCATGTGCAGAAATAAATCCTGAATTATTTGAATGGGTAATTGAAAATCTGATTAAGAATGCTCTCGATGCAATTGAGGGAAAAAATGGTTTGATTAAAATGCATGTTCAAGTACTGAGAAAAACTGTAGAAATTGAAGTTGCGGATAGTGGTAAGGGGATAGATATTAATAGAAGAAAAGACGTTTTCAGACCAGGTTACAGTACTAAAAAGCGCGGCTGGGGTTTAGGATTAAGTCTTTCCAAAAGAATTATTGATGGATATCATGGTGGAAAAATATTTGTTAAGAGTTCCTTACCGGGCGAAGGAACAACATTTAAAATACTATTAAGGAAATGTTAGCTCATCTGTAATTCTTAATTGGAGATTCAGGTAAGACTTATTTGCCAGGTTTTAAATAAATAATTTGCTGATTAATAGTCTGAAATATCACCTCAGGTACAAAAACTTTAATACTAAATTAATAGGTTTTTTTTACTCGTTTTTTTCCTATCCAGCTCATTTGAAAATCAGATAACACCTTGTATTGTTCCAATTATGTTAATATATCAGCTAAGATATTGTCGATGATATTGCATAGACAATATTACAAGTAATATTTACGTAAATTCAATTCTACCCTCTATAAGCAGCTAAAACATCAAAAAAACAAATAAAACTGTTCGGTACCAAAGTTGTAATAATATTGGCGAAATAGTTTAAGCATAGCATCCCTCCAAATATGACACACGAAACTGCCGGGTTTCGCCCTCACAATCCGGCAGTTTGCCCCTTTTAAATCAACAATCTTTTAGTTTTATCTAAAGCATATTTTATATCATTCTTCTTCACTCTTACATCAATCAATATTTCTCCAATATCTTTGATTAAAACAAATTTCAATTCACCTTTCTTATTTTTTTTATCTGTTTTCATTAGTTCGATTATATGGTTGTTGTCAAAATCAGAAATCAAATTTTTATTTTTTAACAATAACGGTAAACGAAGCAGCTCTTCAAGCTTATTGCTATCAATAACTTTTTTTCTGTAGGATAAATACAAGGCTGCAACTATTCCCACTGCAACAGCTTTTCCATGATTGATTTTGAAATTAAAATAACTCTCGAAGGCATGTGCAAAAGTATGCCCAAGATTTAAAATATTTCTTAATCCTTTTGTATCAAATTCATCTTCTGAAACAACTGCAGCTTTTAATTTTACGCTTTCATAAAGTATCTTATTTAATACAGATGGTTTTAATTTTAAAAAAGAGTTGAAGTTGGAATAAATGTAATTATATAATTTTTTATTTGATATAAATCCATATTTAACAATTTCTCCTGAACCTGAAATGATTTCCTCTTCGGGCAATGAATCAAAAAAGTTGGTGTCAATTAAAACCAATGATGGTTTATAAAATGTACCTATGATATTTTTTGCATTTGAAAAATTAACTCCTGTTTTGCCCCCTATTGAGCTATCAACTGCTGCAAGCAAAGTAGTAGGAAGATGCACTATTTGCACTCCCCGCATGTAAGTTGAAGCAACAAATCCACCCACATCTCCAATAGTTCCCCCTCCTATTGCAACTATGAGTGTATCTCTTCCAAACTTTTCCCCCAATAAGATTTGATAAATTTTATTTGCTACACGCAATGATTTCGATGATTCGCTTGCTATTATTTCTAAGAAATAAATTTTTTCTGTCCAATTACTAAATATTTTTTTAAGCTGATTACCGTAAAATGAATAAATTTTTCTATCAACAACGATAAACACTCTCTTAGAAAGTTTCGCTTTGGAAAGTTCAGCAGGCAAATTATTTATTGCTTTGCTGCCAATAATTACTGGATATCCAGACTGAATTGCATTTACGTTGATTTTCTTCATTTTATAATAAGTGTTTTTCAATTATTCTCACAATTTTATCCACTGTTTTACCCACAGGAAGCGAATCTGTATCAATGATATAATCAGCTCGTTCATAAAATTTTTTTCTTTGCTCTAAAAGTGAATTAATTCTATTTACAAATTCTTCCTCTGTAGGTAGTTCATCTCCCTCAAAAAATAAAGCGGGTCTGTCTTTTTTAAATTTCAATCTTTTATATGCAGCCTCAGGTGAAGATCTTAAGTAGATCATTATCCCGGAAGAAATAATTATTTCAAAATTTGATTCCGAAACAACAGTTCCGCCACCTAAAGCAATTATAACATTATTATTTTTGGATATCGATTTTAACAAATCGTATTCTAATTTTCTAAAGTAGTCTTCACCTTTTAACTTAAAGATTTCGGTTATTCTCATCCCCTCTTTTTTTACTATTTCTTTATCCAAATCAAAAAAAGTCCATCCAAGCGAATTTGCAAGTATCGGTCCGATAGTGCTTTTACCGGAAGCCATAAATCCAGTTAAGTAAAAAACGTTTCTATTCATTTTCTTATGGTCTAAAATTAAAAGTAATTAATTGAAAAATAAATCGGTTGGAAATTTTTAAGAATATTTATAGATGATATACTATTCCAAGAACAAAAGTTAATCCATCAAGATTTACCTTTGTTTCAAAAGCATCTGCGGGTAAAGTAATGGTTTCACCTTCATAAATTACTTCTGTTTTCGTGTATTCACTTTTTACTTCATATTGTGGGTCACGAAACTTCATTTCAAATCTGAATGAAACATTGTTTAAAAGCATATAATCCATCGAAGCAGAAACATGGATACCAAGTGCAATCTTTCTTTCTACGACGGACAAATCAACCTCGCTAAACTTCCTTGTAAACTCACCCCTATAGTAACCAATTCCTCCTCCCATTGTAAATTTGAAGTTGTCTGTTGAAAATGGGAAAAAATAATGAGCAGTGAGCTCAACCGGAATTACTCTAAATCCGTCTTCCACATCAAAAACAACAAGTTGGCTGCCAATAAATGCAGTTAAATTCGGTGCTTCTGCCGATTTATTTATGTATTCGATATTCAATCCTAAAATAAAATAATCATTCAACCTGTATCTTAGGTCCAATGAAGGATTAAAAATATCTTCTAAAGTATAAGATTGATTACGGACAACAGGATCAGAGGAATTTGGATTTAGGAATATTTCAGCAGATGTTGTGTAAACCAGATTTGCTGATATTCCAAAATCGTGTTCATTGAATTGAGGGAACGCAGACTTCAATATCAAAAAAATAAAGAATATCAATAACCGATTAAACTGCATAAAAATTCGTTTAGTATAGTTTGATTTTGAAACAAACTTGCTGAATAATTTTTAAAAAAGAAAACCCTCAATTCATACCCTTAAACGATTCTGAATTGAGGGTTAGAAAATTTTATTAACTACTTAATAACCATAAAAAATGTACCTGTTATCAACAATATCAGCTTCTTCTTTAATCTGAGCAAGCCAAGCATTAACGTAAGTATTTTTTCTTTCCTGCAAAAGATTATTCCTGATTGTGCTGCTCTGAATTGAATACGCAGAGGAATCAAACTCAGTTTTATCTGTTACGGAAATTACATAATAGCCTCGTAAACCTTTCACAGGATCTGAAATTTGTCCTTTCTCAAGTGAAAAAGCTGCTGAAATAAAACTGTAATCCTGTCCAACTCCAGGTATGTTACTTTTTGCATTAATTCTTCCCGTATTCTGTATCTGAATCCTGGGATCTACAGCTGGGATCATATCTATTTTACCGTTAACGCGGGATAAAATATTTTCGGCTAAATTTTTAGCCCACTCAAATCGCTTTTCATTTAAAACCTGCTGACGCACTCTGGTTTCAACTTCTTCAAAACTTTGCACACCTTCGGGAACAACTTCAGTGATTTGTGCAACTACAAATCCAGTTGGAGTTTTATGCACCTCACTTATATCATTCAATCCATTTTCGAACGAAAATTTGACCAATCTATTATTTGTACCTATTCCGGGGATTGAAACACTTTTTTCATTAAATAATGTTGTCTCCTGAATGTTATAGCTCATCAATTCCGCTTCTTTTTCAAAACCATTTTTTTCTGCAAGAAATGAAAAATCACCTGCGGCAGTAAAATTTGCATCAACAGTTGTTGCAGATTGCTTAACTGCATTTACAATTTTTTCAACAACAAACACACCTGAAAATTGATTATAAACTTTAATGATATGATACCCAAACGTTGTTTTTAATGGGGATTGTATGTCACCAACTTTTGCATTCAAACATGCATCTTCAAATTCTTTAACCATTGTCCCTTTTCCAAACCATCCCAAATCACCGCCGAGTTGTCCAGTTCCAGGATCATTAGAATGCTGTTTTGCCATCTCTTCAAAATTGGCACCATTTAATAGCTCCTCATAAATTCTGTTTGCTTCCGCAAGATTTTTTTCATCATCGCCTTCGTCATTAACTAAAATATGCGATGCTCTTACAAATTTTTCTCCGCCCGAAAGAATATCGATCAAACGATATAAAGCATATCCCTGCAGTGAGGAAATAGGACCAATTACATCGCCCTTGTCTGCATTTCGCAATAAATCAACTGCTTCCACAGTAAAAAATGATGGATTGAGTGTATCAACTGAATATGGGAAATCAGAATAAATATCTGCGTAATAACTAAAATCGGAAGTATCTTTAAGAAATGAATTTTTTACGTTTTCTAAATTTTTATATACGAGCTCTGAATCTGCTTTTGAAGGCTGATTTCTGAAAAGAACAAATTTTAATTTTCTCTGCTCATTAACCTTAAATTGATCCGAATTAGTTTCATAATATTCTCTAAGGTCTTCATCAGATATGTTCAATAGCGAATCGGGAACTAACTGAGTTGAAAATAGAGCATATTTTGCATTAACAAAAACGTTTTGTTCTTTAAATTTTCTTTTCACTTCTGCATCGCTGACCGTTACAGAGGCTAAGAGTAAGCTTTGCAACTTCTCATTAAGTTTGGTTTGTCTAACCCATTCTTCTGCTTGTAGCAGTATCTGCTCATTCTGAGGATCAAAAATTGCCTGGTCGTACATTTCACGGTTAAAATTTCCCAGCGAATCAATAAAATTCTGTTTTAAAAATGCCGGCGGATCATTACCTAAAATTGCATCTTTAATTTCTTCATCAGTTACCGTAATATTCATTTTTTCAATTTCCTGCTCCAACAATTTTTGTGTAACCATTGCATCCCAGACTTGCTCTCTAAATTGTTCCCATTGTTCTTCGGGAATATCCTCGCCGGTTTGCTGCTTTCTGGCTTCTCTTTGTCTTTCAATCGCATTTTGAAATTCAACATATGAAATATCATCTCCATTTACAGAGCCAACATCATTAGTTCGCCCACCTAAAGCTTCCAAAACATTGGAATCAGAAATAACCATAAACAGAACAAACAGGGCTCCAACAGTGATTATAAAAGCAGGCGCTAAACTTCTCATTTTGCCCATCATACCCATAATAAATATTTCTCCGATAATTTAAGTTAAAAATTAGCTAACAAACATAGAGACAGACGTTTTAAAAAGCAATGAATTTTAACTCAAATAGAATGATTGCAATGTAAGTTGTTAAGAAATAGAGCACTATTTATGTTTAATGATTAGATTTAAGATTTATTCAGGTTGATTTTCAAATAATACAGGCATATTTTAGGTTTTAATCAATTAATTAGAATTTCTATAAAGCCTTGGAAAAATCCGAATTTCTAAAAAGCGTTCCGCTCTTTTCCGAACTAGACGATGATACTCTGGTTAAATTATCAAAAACCGGTTCAATTAAGTCTTATGGAAAAGATTCAATAATTCTTTCCGAAAGTGATGCTGGCTCAGCTTTGTTTGTTCTGGTTTCGGGAAAAGTTAAAATCTCCAGAATCAGCCGTGAAGAAAGCGGCAAAGAAGTTATTCTCTCAATTCTAAATCCATCAGATTTTTTTGGTGAGATGGCATTGTTGGATGGCTTAAGTCGTTCTGCTACTGTTACCGCTATGGATGAATCGGAAGTGTTTATTATTCAAAGATATGATTTTTTAGATTTAATAAAAGATCATCCAGAGGTTTCAATTTCACTTCTGCAGGAATTAACACAGCGACTACGGGCAGCCGGAATGAAAATTAAAGCTCTTTCACTAAAAGATGCCGAAGGAAAGGTTGCCACTGTATTATTACAGCTTGCTGATGATGTTGGGCGAATAAAAAAAGGAGTTGTTGAAATTGAAAAATTGCCCTTCCAGCACGAGCTTGCAAATATGGCTGGTACTTCGAGGGAGACTATCTCTCGAACTCTGCATTCTTTTGCAAAAAAAGGTTTAGTTGAAATGGAAGGATCGTTACTAAGGATTATGGATTATGAAAAGTTTAAAGAGCTTTATGGTTAAGAAATAATTTGAGCTTTGCAAAAAACTGACTTACATACTCATACCTCTTTTTCCGATGGTCATTTAAATCCTAAAGAACTTCTAAAAAAAGCATCCAGGCAGGGAATTGAAGTAATTAGTATTACTGATCACGACAGCGTAAACGCATTTGAAGTTGCAAAAAATTTTGAAGGTAAATTTGATATTGAAGTAATTCCCGGCGTGGAAATCAGCTCGGACATTCGTGATAGTGAGGTACATATACTTGGCTATTTTATTGATCCGCAAAATAAAGAGTTGGAACACTATCTGCATTTTTTTAGAGATGAGCGATATAAAAGAGCAATAAGAATTGTTGAAAAACTTAATGTGCTTGGCTTGAAAATAAACATGGACGATGTACTTGAGCGGGCGAATAACTCCGCTATTGGCAGACCGCATATTGCGCAGGCGTTGCTTATAAATGAGCAGGTTAAATCATATTTCGAAGCATTTTACAAATATCTCGGCAATCACGCTCCTGCTTATGAAAGAAAAGTACATCTATCGCCACAAAGCGCATTTAAAATTATTAGTGATGCAGGCGGACTATCATTTATTGCACATCCGGGCAACATGCCTGAAATTTTAATTAAAGAATTAATTGATGCCGGTGTAGATGGAATTGAAGTTGTTCATCCTTCCCATACACCTGAACGAGTTAAATTTTACAGGGGAATTGTAAACGAATATTTTCTTTTAGAGTCAGGAGGATCAGATTTTCATGGGGGAAAAAGGGAAGATGATGCAAATCTTGGTAAATATTATACTACTTCAAAAGCTGTTGAAGCAATGCGTCTGCGCCTTATGCGCAATACTGCGTAAAAATAGGTATTATTTTAGACTTTTTTGATAACGATTTTTTTTTTGAAATTTCAGTAAATAATCTTAAAGAAATTCTAAGTTACGAATAGCTCTTCTTTACTAAATCATTTTACAAAGGTTAATTCTATGAGACTTTATTTTTTAATGTTATTCGTACCTTGTATCCTGTTAAATACCCAAGCCCAGCAGTTTACCAACTGGCAAAATCATACAAATATGAGTGTTGTGAAAGATTTAATTATTACTGAAACTGATATTTGGGCTGCAACCGGAGGAGGAGCATTTATTTATTCTCTCGATAACATTTCTTTCAAAACTTTACATAAATCTGAGGGATTGATAGGTATTTCGCTAACTTCTCTAACTACAGACTTGCAGGGTAAAACATGGTTGGGCAGTGAAGATGGTGTTATCGATATATATGATGTAAATAAAAGTACATTCAGTGTTATTCTGGATATTTTTAACTCGAACCAAACAAACAAAGCAATTAACGATCTAGTTATTAACGGAGATACTTTAATTGCATCAACTGATTTTGGTGTTTCACTTATAGACATTAACAGTTTTATTTTTTTTGATACTTTCTTAAAGTTCGGTTCTTTCCCATCGAATACAAAAGTAAACAGCACTTTAAAAACAAATATATTTTATGTTTGTACTGATCAGGGGATAGCAATTCAAAAAGCCAGCGCAGTTAATCTATCTGCACCTGAATCATGGGACGTTTATTCAATGAGCGATGGCTTGCCATCAGATAAAACTTACAAGGCAACAGAATTTTTGGAAAATTTAATTGTAAGCACTGACAAAGGATTTGCAAAATTTGAAAATGGCACATGGTCTTCTTTTATTCCTGAATTAAACAATCAAATAATTTCGGATTTTATAGTTACAAACGATTCAATTTTTGTTGTATCAGGAAGTAAAATGTATCTGTACACAAATAACCAACTGAATGAAGTTTATGCCTCTTCGAAAACTTTTTCAAAACTCTCGTACAATAAAAGTACCGGATTCGCAATAGCAACTGATGGCGGAGTTATTCACTTAACTAAGGAATACACCTCTTCGCTATTAATTCCAAACAGCCCGCCTGCAAATCAATTTCCAAATATGAGTGTGGATAACTCAAACAGACTTTGGTCCGCAAGTGGAAAAGATGCAACAGGAATTGGATTTTACATCTTTGATGGAGCAAACTGGCAGAACTTTGATACATCGAGCGAACCAAGACTCCCGTCGAATGGTGTTTGGTCAACTTACACATCACCCGACGGAAGGACTTACCTTGGAACCTGGGGCAAAGGTTTTGTTGAAATTGAAAACGATAACTTCACAACTTTTAATAGCGGAAATTCAGGAATGCAGGGAATTCCATCAAATCCGAATTTTGTAGTTGTGACAGGATTTGATAGCGATTCGAGAAATAATTTGTGGGTATTAAATTTCTACGCAGCGGACAAAAAAACATTAAGCATGAAAACTCCCGAAAATAATTGGTATCATTTTATTATACCTGCAGCACCAAATATTGCGCTGGAAGGTCACGAAAATTTAGTAGTTGACCAATACGATACAAAATGGTTTAGTTCATTCGACACAGACAGAGCGGGTCTTTATTATTTTAATGAAAATAAAACTTATGAAGATGCAACTGATGATCGATCAGAATATATTTCTACTGCTGATGGTTTAAATACAAACGATATAAGAGCCATTGTTGTGGATAAAAGAGGTGACATCTGGATAGGTACAAGCCTTGGTGTAAATGTTATAACGAATGCAAGTACAATACCGTCTTCAACAAATCCGCCGCTTGGTCTTTCAAATGTTTTTACTTTAAGACAGCAATCAATTAACGCAATGATTGTCGATCCGCTTAATCAAAAGTGGGTTGGTACAAACGAAGGATTGTTACTTGTTAACTCCGATGGTTCGAGATTGATAGCAACGTTTACTACAAAAAATAGTCCTTTACTTTCTGATAGAATAAGAAGTCTTGCAATTGATGAAAATGCTGGCATTGTATATGTAGGTACTGATAACGGCTTGACTTCATTTGAAACACCCTACAGTAAGCCGCTGGAAGAATTTGATAAATTGTTTATTTACCCCAATCCTTTCATGTTAAAAGATAAAACAAAGCTGCTTACAATTGATGGATTAATCAGAGATACCGAAATTAAAATCTTAAATATAAACGGAACTCTGGTTACAGAATTTTTATCGCCGGGTGGCAGAACAGCTTTCTGGGATGGAACAGATTTTCAGGGCGAACTTGTGAAGAGCGGCGTTTATATTATTGTTGCCTTTGATAGTGAGGGAAATAATGTAACGACAAGTAAAGTAGCTGTGTTAAGAGAATAGCCTACATATTTTCATCTCTAAAAAATAAATGATTGATTTACGCAACATCTCTGTTCAATTTACCGGAGATTATTTATTTAAAGATGTAAATCTTAAAATAAACTCCGGAGATAAATTAGCTTTGGTTGGTTCTAATGGAAGCGGCAAATCATCACTGCTAAATATTATTGCGGGTAAATCAGAACCTGAAAACGGATTCATTCAAATCCAGAAAAACATTTCAATCGGTTACCTTCCCCAGGAACAAATCATTCATAAAGGAAAAACATTAATTGATGAAGTAAGCACTGCACTTACTAGTATAATAATACTTCAAAATAAAGAAAAAGAATTGCTGAGGAAACTTGAAAACTCTGACCTTACCGATGAAGAAAAAAATGAAACACTAATTCAGCTTGGCGATGTACAAATACGATTAGAAGAATTGGATTCATATGGTGCAAATCATAAAATAAAAAAAGTGGTAACAGGTTTGGGATTTGAGGAAAAAGATTTTAACAGGTTAACCGATGAATTTTCGGGCGGCTGGCAGATGAGAATTGCGCTTGCTAAAATTATTGTTGCGCAAAATGACTTGCTGCTAATAGATGAACCAACAAACCATCTTGATTTAGATTCACTTGAGTGGATTACTGAATTTATTAAAAATTTTAAAGGAGCAGTTGTTATAGTTTCGCACGATAGAAATTTTTTGAACCAAACAGCAAACAAGACTGTTGAAATTTTTAACGGTAAAATAACTTTGTATAATGGAAACATTGAATCCTTTCTCAATTACAAAACGGAGCGTGATGAGTTGCTTGTTCATCAGAGGGAAAATCAATTAAAAAAAATTAAAGAGACTGAAAGATTTATTGAACGCTTCAGGTACAAAGCTACTAAAGCAAAACAGGTGCAGAGCAGGGTAAAACAATTAGATAAAATAAAACTAACCGACCTCCCAGAAAGCGAAAAGAACATATCAATAAGTTTTCCGCATCCTCCTAAAAGCGGCGTCTTCAATGTTGAATTGATAGGAATTCATAAATCCTTTGGGCAAAATAACTTATTTAAAGGAATTGAAATAAGAATTAACCGGGGAGATAAAATCGCTTTTGTGGGACCTAATGGTGCAGGCAAAACAACGCTTGCTAAAATTCTTGCAGGTAAAATAAGTTTTGATAATGGCGAAAGATTTGAAGGACACAACACAATTATTTCTTACTATTCGCAGGATGTAGCAGATTCTCTTAATCCTGATATTACTGTGCTGGAAACTGTAGAAGTTATTTCTGAAAATAAAAATATAATCAATTTAAGAACTTTACTAGGTACATTTCTATTCTCAGGCGATGATGTTTTTAAAAAAATAAGTGTTCTTTCAGGTGGTGAAAAAAGCAGGCTTGCACTTGCAAAAATTCTTTTATCTAAATCTAATCTAATCATATTAGATGAACCGACTAACCATTTAGATTATTCCTCAAAAAAAGTACTCCAGAGTGCTCTTGCAAACTTTAACGGCTCGCTTGTTTTGGTTTCTCACGATGTGGAATTTTTAAGACCAATTGTTAATCGTGTCGTGGATGTACGTAAAGGAAAACTTAAACTCTTTGAAGGTGGGATTGAGTATTACCTTTCAAAGCGAAAAGAACTTATATCGGATGATAATGCTGTTTCTTATAATAAATCAAATGAAGGCACTTCCATAAAAGAGCAAAAAAGAATTGAAGCTGAACTGCGGCAAGAACGATTTAGAGCAACGAAGGATTTAAAAGAAAAAATATCATTGTTGGAAAATGAAATTGAGACATTTGAAAATGCGATCGCAGAAATTAATTATGAATTGTTCAATCCAGATTCGTACGATGATCATTTGCGAGTGAGGGAATTAAATAAAAAGTTAAATGAAATAAAATCCGAACTCGAAATCAAAACAAATGAATGGGAGGATTTAACTGCGCAATTGGAAGATATTGAGAGACAATTCACTTAAACCTATATTCCTATAAACTCCTCCGCAAGTGGAATACCACCAAAAATAGCTGCATCATCACCAAGCTTTGAGGAAACAATGTTTAAATTTTCTGCTGCATCCTTTAATACATGCTCATCAAAAGATTTTTTTATCAATGGTAGCATAAAAAAGTCTAACGCCTCAACCATTCCGCCGGCTAAAACTATAGTATCCAGGTTCAACAGGTTTGTAATGTTTGCCAGCACTTCACCGATTGTAGTGCAGGCTTCGCTTATTCTTTTGCAGGTAACTTTATCATTTTTCGTAACAGCAGCTAAGAGCAATTTACTTTTTATACGGTCGCCTGATTTTACTGCCTTTGATAAAACACTATCTTTACCCGCTTTAATATCAGAAATTATTTTATTCGCCACAGCTGTCCGGCTAGCACTTGCTTCAAAGCAGCCCTTCTTTCCACAGCCGCATTTAGGACCGTTTTTTTCAACAAGCATATGTCCTATTTCACCTGCCACAAAACCTGAACCCCTGTAAAGTTTTTTGTTAATAATTAAACCAGCACCGATTCCTGTTCCAACAAAAACAGCAAGCAAATTCTTTGATTTTTTACCAACACCAAAATTTTTTATACCAAGCGCACCTAGGTTTGCATCGTTTTCAATCAATACAGGATAATCCAATTCGGTTTCAAGATTTTTTTTGATGTTAAAATTTTTCAATCCCAGGTTTGGAGCTAAACCAATTTTACCGGTAAAGGGATTGAGTGTGCCAGGAATGCCTATACAAACAGCTTTAATTTTCTTTTTGCTTATCTCACCTTTACTTATAAGATCATTTACTAGCTTTGCAAGCTGGTGAATATAGTCTTTGGCTGAATCTGTTGGATTTGTGGGTCTTTTTAATTTTGCAATAATCCCCTCTTTTGAATTGACAACACAGGCAAGAACTTTTGTCCCGCCCATATCAATGCTTACAATTGAATCATTTGCCATTTATAAATCAACTTTTTTTATTTATTTAAATAAGCTATAAACTTTTTATTTGTAATCAAAAGGAAGAGAAAATATTTTGATATCTTTCGATGGTTGTAATTTTCATCATTTAAATATAAAATGAAGTACCCAACACCCAAAAAAAGATTCGGGCAACATTTTTTAAAGGATCCGAATATCCTAAATAAAATTGTAAAGGAAATAAATCCAAATACGGATGATCTTATTGTAGAAATTGGATCGGGTTTTGGTGCACTTACTGAAAAAATATTTTTATTAACTAAGAATTTTACCGCAATAGAAATTGACCAGAATGCTTCGAAACATTTAAGAGAATCACTTGAAAATATAAATTTAATAGAACAGGATTTTCTTAAAATAGATTTGGAAAAATTATTTACAGATAAAATTAAAGAAATAAGGGTTGTTGGAAATATACCCTACAATTTAACCTCGCCAATTTTATTCAAACTTTTCGAAAACAATAAATTGATTAAGGATGCCGTGCTAATGGTGCAGTTTGAAGTTGCCAAAAGGATTACAGCTAAAAAAGACACAAAGGATTACGGCATTCTTTCAGTTTTAATATCGTATTTTACCGAAGCTAAATTCTGTTTTAAAGTCTCGCCGAATGTTTTTTATCCAAAGCCTAAAGTTTATTCAGCATTAATCCATCTCTACTTTAGAGATATAAAAAATACTGTTGAGCAGCAAAAATTATTTATTAAAATTGTGAAAACTGCTTTCGGAAAAAGAAGAAAAATTCTTAAAAATTCGCTGAGTAATAGTATATTTAGCGAAATAGATTTTACAGGTTCGGGTATAGACCTTTCACTAAGGGCAGAAAATCTTTCGGTGGAAGATTTTGAAATCTTAACTAATTATGTCCTTTCAAAAACCGGTCACTCCCGGCTTCCAATAGTATAAATGTTCTAAACTGTTTTAATGGATAAACTCAAATCTTTAATTAAACATCTTAAAGCTTTCGATGTTGTAGTTATTGTTTTCTACATCATTCTTTCAATTGTCCACATCATTTTTAGATCTAAAATTGATACCTGGTTTATATGGATTTTAGTGAACTTTGCTATAGTTTTTATAAGCTTCCTTCTCGCTTATCTGGAATCAAAACATGATAACCAATTCTGGAACGGAGTGCATTATTGGTACATTGTGCCTGTTATCCTGCTTACTTTTAAGCAACTATATTTTATGGTAAAGCCCATACGTGTTTATGACTACGATTATCTTTTTATTGAAATAGACAGATGGATTTTTGGAACAGATCCAACTCATCTCCTCTATCAAATTGCAAATCCATTTTTAACTGAACTTTTGCAAATTGTATACGGAAGTTTTTATTTGCTACCAATTTTACTTGGTTTATTTTTGGTAAGAAAGAAGAGATTCGTAGCTATGGATTTTGCAGTATTTGTGGTTATCTACGGTTTTTACCTCTCTTATTTAGGTTATTTTATATGGCCCGGAATCGGTCCTAGATTTACACTACACGATTTTAGTACAATAAACGAGCAATTGCCCGGATTGCTGTTAACAAACTTTTTACGCGAGTTGGTAAATGCGGGCGAATCAATTCCTTCTGGTACGCTAAATCCTGCAGAGGTTGTTCAAAGGGATATTTTTCCAAGTGGACACACCATGATAACATTGATTGTAATGTATCTTTCCGTAAGATTAAAAAGCCGCTCACGATATTTCTTTGTGCCAGTTGGAACTTTATTAATTTTTTCAACTGTCTACCTTTGGTATCATTATGTAATTGATCTGATTGGCGGCTTGGCATTTATGCTGTTTGCAGTTTGGTCTGGCAAATATATTTTCAACTGGTGGAGGAAGAAGATTGATAAACCGGAATTTGAATATGGAAAATATTAAAGCATTTGCTGATGTCAGAAAAGAAAACAAAAATAAAATTATTATTTGATAGTATAGCTCACCGTTATGATTTTTTAAATCATCTTTTAAGTTTTGGCTTTGATAAATACTGGAGAAAAAAAGCTATAAAATTAACCGGCTTATCTTCCGAGAGCGTTTTGCTTGATGTTGCTTGCGGAACCGGAGACGTAGCAATTGAAGCCAAAAAACAAGGCACATTAAAAATTTTTGGTGCTGATTTATCTCATAAAATGCTTCTCCTCTTTAAGAGAAAAAGTTATTGGATTGAAGGAAACGTTATACAAATGGTTGCTGAATTGATGCCGTTTAAAAATGAATCATTTACAAATATTACAGTTGCCTTTGGAGTTAGAAATTTTTACGATATAAAATCTGGGTTTAAATCGTTTTATAGCGTATTAAAAAAAGAGGGTAAAGCGACAATAATCGAATTTCAATTACCAAAAAATAGAATCTTTAAAGGATTTTTCAGATTTTATTTCAATAAAATATTACCGATTGTTGGGGGCTTTTTTTCAAGAAACAAAAACGCTTACACTTATTTGCCAAAATCGGTAAAGGAATTTGCTGAGCAAATAGCAATTGAAGAATTACTTAAAGAAGCAGGTTTTTCTAAAATAGATTCGCACTCTTTAACACTTGGAATTGTGCAGGTTGTGATTGCAACTAAATAACTACTTTATATCGTAGTATAATAAATCCTGTTTAATTGTTGTTGTATCCCCAAAACTTAATCCACCAGTTAATAGAATATTTATCAGCACGCTGCTGCCATCCATTTTAACTATTCCAATTTCTTCTGCAAACCATGCGTAGGCAGAAAATCTTTGAGCAGCTTGATTCAAATCGGTGGTGAAATCCAAATCGTATTTAACTTTTTGGGTAGTAGCTATAATTGTACCTGTTTCTAAATTTAATGTTAAATCTTCCTGAGAAACGTAGTACCCATTTATATCTATCGGACTGTAACTAACGCCGGGTTGAAAATTAACTGTTACTCGAAATACAGGCCAGAAGCTACCTATTGCAAGTGGGTTGAGCAGCAACCGCATTTCATCTTGAACACTAATTAAATTTATGATAGAATCGGGAACAAGACTTAAAAAACCGGTCGTGTCAATAAAATAAAAAACTCCGGTTTCTGTTTTTCTGAAGTAAGAAATATTTTCTGTTACCGTGCTGCCATCATCAATCGAATCTATTTGTTCTCTGTATTTTACTGTGCCAATTTCGATTTCATTGCCATAGTTAACAGATCTTGTTGAGACACTTAAATTGCCTGAAGATTCATGTTGTTCAACATTGAATTTATAGTTTGTCCCCTTCCCGCCGGGATAATAATTTTTAAAGTTTTGATTGGGGGGGGCAGTTGAATTATCCGATGTGCAAAAATTAAAAATAAAAATACTCACAAGGATAGAAACAAAGACGACAATTCTTTTATTAGTCATAATTTATTTAGCTATATATTTTTTTAATTGAGAGAAGGCATTAAATCTGTGGCTAATCTTATTTTTAATCTCAGTTTTAAGTTCAGCCATAGTTTGATCGTAATTATCAGGGACAAACAACGGATCGTATCCGAAACCTTTTGTACCTCTGGGTGATTTAATTATTTCGCCATTAACTTCACCAATAGCCGTGAAAAATTCAGTACCAAAATAATAGACTGCCAAACAAACAAACTTAGCTCTATGCGGCTGTGGAAATTTTTCTAGATTTTTCAACAACTTCAAATTGTTTTCTTCATCTGCAGCTGATGGTCCGGCATACCGTGCAGAATATATTCCAGGCTCACCATTTAACTGTTCAACTGTAAGCCCTGAATCATCTGCAATTACCGGTATTTTATATTCTTTATAAATTACATCTGCTTTTATTTTTGCATTTTCTTCAAATGTGCTTCCGGTTTCTTCAATCTCAATTGTGTAATCAATATCAGAAAGTGAAAGTATCTGAACTTTTAATTCACCCAGGATTTTCCGGACTTCCTTAATCTTTCCTTCATTTTTTGATGCAAAAATTATTCTTTTCATTAAATCCTTTTTAAAAGGTTTTGTAATTCCTGTTTTCCATCAGTTACGATTTCGTTTTCATCATAAATTAACGATTGACCATCCTTTACTTTCCACTCACCGTCAATCATAACGCACTTTACGTTCAGCTGATTTGATGAAAAAACTATATCTGAATAAACAATAATATCATCTAAAGAGTTCGTTGAAGTATTTAAATCTAGCAAAACTAGATCTGCAATTTTTCCGCTTTCGATACTTCCAATTTCTTTATTTAAGTGCAGAGCTTTTGCTCCTTCAATCGTAGCATTTCTGAATATTGTATGAGCACTCATCGCTTTGGGACCGTGAATTGGCTTTTGGATTAAAGAAGCCAATCGCATTTCATTGAAAATGCTCAGGTTGTTATTGCAAGGAGCACCGTCTGCTCCTAACGAAACAGAAATTCCTTCTTTTAGATATTCCGGAATAGGTGCAATTCCCGAACCTAATTTTAAATTTGCAGAAGGACAGTGAGAAACTCTTACATTTTTTTCTTTTAGAATTTTTCTTTCAGTGTAATTTGTATGAACGCAGTGTGCAAGAACCGTATGATCATCCAACAGATTTAAAGAATCAAAGTATTCTATGTTTTCTTTTTGAAATCTATTTCGCACTTCTTCAATTTCAATTTTGTTTTCAGATGCATGAGTGTGATAGAGACTGCCAGGAAAATCTTTTAGTAATTCTTTTGTTTCTTTAAGAAGCTCTTCGGTACATGAAAGAACAAATCGCGGGGCAAATGCATATTTAATTTTTTCATTCTTTGAATTGTGATAATTTTGTGCAAGCTGAATTACATCCTGCAGCTCACCTTTGGTTGAGGATTTAAATTCAGGTAAAAGATCATTTTGATCGATCATGCATTTACCTGAAAAACCCCGAATTCCAGATTCAATCATTTCCGAAAAAACAATCTGCTGATGCCTTAAAGTTCCCATATCACAAATCGTTGTAGTACCGCTCATCAGCAATTCATTTAAACCCAATTTACACGATAGACGGAGAGAATTTTTATTGTGAGCATTTTCAAAAGGAAAAATTTTTAATTGTAACCACTTTAAAAGAGGCAGCTCTTCTGCAAGTCCTCTAAAAAGTGTTTGGCAAAGGTGCACATGCGTTTGAACAAACCCAGGAATTAGGGTGTAATCAGGATAGTCATAAATTTCATCATAGTTTTCTTTTTTAATTTTATCTGAATGAACAAAACCGGAAATTTTATTATCTGTAATTTCTAATGCAGTGTTTTCAAGAATTCTATTTTCTTCATCTGCACAGACAATTTTTTCAGGGTTGATTAATTTTTTACTCATTTTATATTTTTGATTCGTTTAAAATTTCTTCCATTACTTCAAAAGCATATCTTAAATGAGGAATTACAATCGAGCCCCCAACTATTAGTGCTATGTTAAAGGTTTCATACAGTTCCTCTTTGGTTGCACCTTCAGAAATTGCACGATCAATGTGATAAAAAATGCAATCGTTACACCGCAGCACCATTGAAGAAGACAAACCCATCAGCTCTTTTGTTTTTGCATTTAATACACCATCAATGTATGCTTTATTATCCAGAGCGAAAAATTTATTAAAATCTCTGAACCCTGAATCTAAAATCTTTTCATTCATATCCAATCTGTATTTTCTGGTGTGAGGAACAGATTTTTTCATATTTATCCTTTCTTATTAAATATCAAATTTATTTTTTTCCGGATCATACGAAACCTCAAGATCATCTACATCAAAGTCATCCGGTTCATCTTCCCAATCGTATTTTTTGGCTGGCGGATCTACTTTTCTAAATAGAAATGCGGCTATCAATCCTGTAACAGCACCAAGCAGATGTGATTCCCACGAAATACCTTTCATCCCAGGCAGCATCCCCCATACTATTCCTCCATAAAGAAATGTTATAATCAATGCAAGAGTGATCGATGTATTGTCTTTTCTGAATATTCCACTAAAAAACAGAAAGCTTACAAATCCGTATACAATCCCGCTTGCACCTATATGATAAACCTGACGCGCAAAGAACCAGACTAACAATCCTGTTACTATATAAATAAAAATAAATAAGAAATATGAAACCTTGGGATAAAAGAATAAAATGATCCAGCCAAGTATAATTAAAGGGAAGGTATTAGAGATTAGATGGGAAAAATCTCCGTGGATTAATGGTGCTGTAATTATTCCAAGCAATCCGGTAGTATTACGGGGCAACAACCCCATTTTGTAAAGATCAAAATCAGTAACTGTTGCAGCAATGTGAATTAGCCAAAGCAGAATTGGGAAAATTAATGGAATTACAAATGCTTTTATTATTTTTTTATTTTTAGGTGCTGACACAATAAATAATTTTGTTATTTTTTTGTGATGAATTTAATATAATTGAACATATAAATTTCTACATAAAAGTATACTCAATATTTAAATACAAAGTAAAATTGCCATGATAAAATTTAATATAAAAACCGTACAGTTATTGTTTATCATTTTTCTTGCGCTTGGGATTTCGGTTCAACCTCTTTGGGCAGGTGCCTGGACACAAAAAAAAGGCGGTGGATACTACAAACTGGATTTCAGATACGTTACTGGTGAAAATATTTATGACTCGGCCGGAACTAAAATTCCAATTCCAAAATTCACTGATATAACCATTGGTGCATTCGGTTCTTATGGAATTACAAATGATTTTACAATCTTTTTAGGTGCTGCTATTTTCAAATCAGTAAAACTTGATACAACATATAGCGGATTTGAAAACAATGTTAAAGGTTTTGGTAATATGATGATTGGCGGAAAATACAAGATAGCAAAATTTGGTAAATCAGTTGTGAGTGGTAAACTAATTTTAGGCTTACCAACAGGCAAATCAGGTGACGATGGCAGCTTATGGATTGGTAGCAAAGATTTTAGCCAGGCAGTTGGATTGGAATATGGGTATTCGCTTTATCCTATTCCTGCTTACTTAAACGCTGGAGCAACTTTCACAAACAGAGCAGCAGGAATATCAGATCATTTTAATTATGCACTTGAGGCAGGTTATTCTTTTTTAAGCAATTTAACATTAATTGTTCGTTTTCACGGTCAGGTTTCTTCTGAAAATGGGGATCCAAATATTAAAGGCGGATTCGGCACATTTTCAAATAACCAGCAATTTATTGCCTACAATGCAGAACTGATCTATAAGTTTACAGATAATATTGGAATAAAAGGTTACTATGAAAGTGGAGGTGCCGGTAAAAATATTATCTCGGCACCTGTAATTAACGTTGGAATGTTTTTTATTAACTAGTTAAATGCTGACATTCATAATCGTCTTATACTTTAAAATCTATCTTCATTAATTCAAGGAAGGAATTTATTTATTTTTTAACTTTTAAGAGCTATTTCATCAACACCATCTTCTTAGTTTCAATATAGTTTCCCGCATTTAATGTATACAAGTAAATTCCACTTGCAAGGGAAGAGGCATTAAACTCTACTTCATAATTTCCGGAAGGTTTTATTTCATCGACAAGTGTTGCAATTTCATTGCCAAGTACATCGTAAACTTTCAGTGATACTTGTATATCACTCTGAGCCTGCCCGCCTTGGCTCGACTGCCAAGTCGAGACTGGTCGAAGATTAAAGGCAGGAATTGTATACTTAATTCTTGTAGTTGGGTTGAATGGATTTGGATAATTTTGATTAAGTGCATAATCATTTAGATTATTTTCTTGGTTTGAAGCAATCTGAGTAATGGTGGATTGATAAGTTACTTCGAAATGTCCGCTTTCTCCTGCCGGAAGTGTTAAAACCCGATCAAATGGATCAAAATTAGAATATGCCTGTCCATTCTTTAGCACCTGTGTAATTATCAAATTACTATCTTTAATGGCTAGCGGCGTAAGGAGAAATTCACGGCTGTAACTAAGAGGGCTGAATTTATAGTGCAAAGTAACAGGTTCATGAGTGTAGAAAATACTTCCATATAAATAAGTATAGTAACCTGTTTCAGCTGAATGATATCCTGCTTTCCAATCACCGCCTTTTTCTTCATTCCAGGCAAAAGCACCATAACGGGTTCTATCCGCGTATACTTCTCCATACGTATGATCAACAAAATAATTCATATAAAATTTTATAGATTCATCAGCCATCTGCAGATACCAGGATTCTTTTGTGATATCATACATTTGTAGTCCTGCTGTTATTGCCTGCTCTAATTGCCACCACGCTTTTGTTGTATCCGGTAAACCCCACAGAAGCATTTCACCGGTAACACGGTTAAAATCCTTATATGGTCCCCAATATTCATGATCATAGCCATTATTCCAAACATGAGCGATTAAAAGTTCTGCGTTATTTATATAAGATGGGTCGGGAAATAACTGGTTAATTCTTGCTAAACACCAACCCGCTTTTAATACATGTCCCATTATTGTCATTGTTTCGCTGTTATCCCAGTTCCAATCCGAATCGTATCTTTCAACAAATCCTATCATCTGCTGTGGCATACTTGCAACCATGTGAATAATAATTTCAGTGGCGAGCTCTTCTAATCGAGATTGATAAACGACGTCTTCATCCATTAGGTAGAGATATAAAAGGTGTGTTGTAATTGCATCTACAGTTGCATTAAAACTTTTATCCCAAACATTTTGATTGTTGAAGTTTGCATTATCAAAATAACCCAAATATGCAGGTCTTGTATCCCAATAAACATTTTCAAGATGGTCAAAACCCCTCATCAACCAATTCAATGCAGCTGTATCTCCAGTAGCTTCGTAATAAGCAGTAATCCCTAGCAATGCATAGTGCTGGAAAAAAGCTGTTTTATCAGCAGCAGGATTAATCGGATTACCGCTTATATCTAATTCTTGAAACCATCCATCATTGATGTTATCCCAGGCATGTGCATACATCCAGTCCAAAGCTTGTTCTGCAAGATTTATATATGTAGTATCGCCTGTTAACATATACGCACGAACCATTGCATAAACATTGCGGGTTTGAGTTAGCATGTGTTTATTAGTACCGATAGGAGTACCAAACTTATTTATTCTTGTAAAAAATCCACCAGAGGCATAATCGTAGGTTTGCAGCCAAAACTGTGCACAGCTATCCGTATATCCAATTGCTAGAGTGGGATTTTGTAAATATGGTGATGTGGGAGAATATTGCGCTTGCAGTAAACTACTAAAAAATGAAATTAACAATAAAGAAATAACAAGGTAAAGTTTTTTCATAGTCGACACCTAAAAGCATAATTAAATTTTTAACTAATTTCCTTACAGTCTTTAGCAAAACTATTGTCTTTTCTTCCTATAAGCAAGATTAAGTTGCACACCAAAGCTTCTGCTTTCCATCAAATCCTTTAAAAACACGCTCTTCATTTTTACTCCAATTAATTGATTCAGCGAGACCGGGTGATTCATTCTCTAACGATTTTTTAGCTGAATCGCTAAGCCAGAGTTCAGCTCCGGTGCCCTGCTGCATTACACGAGCTGCATAGTGGACCGATTTTCCTGCGAGAGCTCTGCCATCGGCAGTAACTTTTCCGAAATGAATTCCAATTCTAACTTTAATGTTTTCATTACCGGGATTACCAAACAGTCCAACAGCAAATGCATAAGCTTTCATAACGCTGTGAAAAACTATAAATAGACTATCACCTGTTTGATCAATTAATATTCCTGAAAATTTTCTTCTCAGCTGGTTTGCACGATCCTGATGGGTTTTCCGATAATCTGTATATAAAACAGTTCCGACTTCAGAAAGCAGTGAAGTAGATCCAACTATATCCGTAAAAACAAGGCAGGCAAAGCCATTACTTTTTTCAAGCCATTTTTGAAGACTAAAATCTGATTTTATTGGCATGAATAATTATCAAAATAAATGCAAAAACTTATGATAAATCCAACTTATAATATTATAAGTGAAACTTTATAAAGATATAAATAATTTCTTGTAATTATATTTCTGGAACTATATGAATATTCACTTGCGGTAAAATAAAAAAAAATATCGCCAAAATAGTTTGTGGAGAAAATTTCATCGCCGGTTATTTTAGAATTTGGGATATATCCCAGATTTTCAGAAATATATTTCCACTTTTTACCCAAATCTCCATCGGCTATTCTCCGTATAACACAAACGATGTTATTCTGCTGCAGGTACTTTAATCTTCATCAAAAAACTTAGTTTCTTTTAATAATGGTCCACATCCCAAAAAATTGAGATGTATGTATCTTCATCACAGTTATATGTATCGAGTGTGTAAGTGTATTCAGTTGGTTTGCCAATATTATTTGTATAAATGAAATTAAAGTGATATACAGCATTACAAGCATTTGATCCTTCAATATTGTTTGTTAAAGTTTCTTCATCTTTCCATGTCATAGGAATATTCTGTCCCTCAATTTCCAAGGACTGATTCATAGTAGGAACTCCTCCTGACTTATACTCATAGTATTTATTTGCTTGAAAGTGTGTTACCATATATGTTAAAGTATCAACAGTAATCGTAAGCTGACCAACTTCAGTAGATCCACCGCTATATATGGTATCCCACTCTGCAATAAATGTAACTCCGTCAGGAAGTATACTTGTGTACTGTTGCGGGTGAGAAAAGAAGAGATCGTTCCAGGTATAAGTTCCACCGGTCGAAACATTACATATAACATCAACATTATTGAATACAATATTGACATATCTCCAAGGCCAATTAATTTCAGCTTTCTCTAATAGTGCTAAATCATTTGGGTTGACATTACCAACATAATTCAGGCTAACCTCCCGGTTGTCTTGTTGATCAAAATATTTTTTTGGTGGTATTGGATTTTGTAGCCATTCACGTACTGTAGTTGGTTCAGGACTTGATTTGTCCAACAGCACAAAAAATAAATCTTTTGCCCATTCTTGATTTTTATTTGTGAAAACAGACCAGTTAAACCCAATATAACCACCAACTTTTTCAGCATCCATATCCCCTAACCATTGTCCTTCAAAGCTGTAACAGAATCCCCCATAGATCAGAGTGTTTTTATTAGTGAAATCATTTTTATTTACTAAAAATTTTGATGAAACATAGAAATAACTTCCATCTTTCGAAGTGCCGATTAAAATATGTTTAGCCTTGTAGTCTTCAATATAATTTAGTAATTGTGTGGCTGTCCATCTTTCACCTGTTTGTACATATACATCTGTCATCGTTTCTGACGGCCATGCCCAGCCGTGGGAATAAATGTGAATTACTCCGAAATTAGATAGACTAGCAAATAAGTCTAAAGTTGCTTCGTTACCTTTATAAATAATTGGGGCATCATAACCTGCATCAGGAAACCAAATATTATAATATTCAATAAGTTCATTTGCGTACTGTAATCTTTCTGAGAAATGCGGATTTACGAGAACAACTTTTTTTGATAATGGAACAACATTCGTAATCTGAGATTTATTATGATTCTCTCTGTTTTTTCTCAATCCAAACGTATTATTTATTGGTGAAGTTCCAACATCTTTTGGATTTATAAAAAGTCCCCCTCTAACACCATTTTTGTATTGAATAGCAATACCTTGGGTGCCTGTTTCGACCCAATCTACATTTTCATTGTTCAAAATCTGCTGGGCAATCGAATTCATTGCTGCAGTTGTATCCATTTGCAAAAGCAAATTTTTAAAATTGTCATAGTGAGATTCCTGAAATTGAACTACAACAGTTTTAATATCTTCTACAAATTCTTCGTTATCCGAATTAACTGGATTTACTTCTTTTGTACAACTGCTAAGAATAAATAAAAACAGAAAGCAAAATACTGGGAAAGAAAATTGCACATATAATTTTGAGGCTTTCATTCTAACCTCCCCTGATTTTAGTAATATATTTCTACACGAATTTCTTAAACTTTTTAGATAGATACAAATAAAATAATCTTCACAATTAGCAATCAATAAAAAACCCTGCCTAAATAAGTTTTTGAAATTTATTTTCAGCAGGGTCGCCCTCACACATCTATTAATTGTAAGCAATTAATAAAAACTACATCGCTCGTATTTTTATATACAGCGTAATTACCAGTGCAATAAATATTGCTAGGTATAGTATAAGCATAGCCCCTCACAAACTTTAATTGAGACCATTTGCACTTCCAAATAATATACCATTGAAAATCTTTTCATTTTTGAAACTTTTTAAAGTTTGTTGCCTCGAAATGATAAGCAGCTGCGGTTAAAGTGTTTAACAATAAATCAATTTATAAATAGATTTAATGTAATAACTCTTGTTATTGTGAAAAGGAATAGAGGGTATAAACAAGATCAAAATTTGTGGAGTGATGCTCTATTAAACAAATACCAATCCTTAAATTTTCGCAATAGTTGTTGAATGCAAGGTTTAGAAACTTATTCTACTTGATTAATTTGATGCCCCAATTTGAAAATCAATATTACATAGTAGAATCTGTAAAAAACAGATTACTAATCAGGTTTCTTCAACCACGTTTCAATTGCTCTAAGCAGATTTTCCATTGCAACAATCAAAGGTTCGTGCTGAGAGGTTTCAATATCAAGTAAAATTTCTTTATGAATATCTATGTATGCTTTCTCCAACTTAGTTGTTAACATTTTCCCTCTCCGCGATAAACTAAGTTTCATGTTTCTCCTGTCATCCGGATTAATCATCCTTTGCATATATCCTTTCTTGACAAGACCATCTACTATTCTTGTTAATCTGCTTGGGCTCAGATTCATCCTTTTAGCAATTTCTTTGTTATTCAAGCTCTCATCGTGTTCAAGCAAGCGCAGACATTTGAATTCCGCCGGGAACAAACTGTGCTCCTCAGCTAAAAGGGCTTCTTTTTCCTGGCATCTTGCAAGCAAATTAAAAGTTAGATTAGCAAGTCGTTCGGAAGTTGTATCTGTATTCATAAGCTTCTCTAAATTTTTTGTAATGATATTGATTAAAAATATCTGAGAAATTTTTTAAGACTGCTTATACGATTTACTTATTCAAGCAACGAGAATGAGTGTAATTGATTATTAAATTTTTCCCAAGCTTTCTAACCAACAAATGAAACATGCAAATAATAATTGATGGAAGCAACTATTCTTAACTATATGTCATTATTAGCAATTAGCAAATAATTTCAATAAAAACCTTTATAAATAAGGATTCATAACAGTTTTTATCTTTTCGCCAAAATGGGAATCGGTTTTGGAGTTACCCATTTTTTATTGGCTCAAAATCCCTTACTTGAATATTTCCTACATTTTTATAAATTGTCAAACAACTTTAAGGAGGGAACTAAAATGAAAGCAGATTACTTATGCCCACACTGCAGAGGTTTACTCAACGCAGGTGATTATATTGTGTTTTCCAGCAGAACAAATAAAGGAGGACATGGTATAATTATGCTGCACCCCGAAGTAGGTAATTACACAGTTGCTAAACATCCGATGTTTGGATATGAACAAGGGGAAAAACTTCTTTTCTATTGCCCGATGTGCAACAAAGAACTTGCTTCCGATGTTCACGAAAATCTTGCAAAAATTATTTTAATTGATGAAGAAAAAAAGGAGTTCGATATCCATTTTTCTAAAGTTGCAGGTGAACAAAGTACATTCAAAATTATTGGAGAGCATGTTGAAGTATTCGGCGAAAACTCAGGCGACTATCTCGAATTTTTAGGAATGAAATAACTGGCAACTTCAATCTACTTTATTGAATTGGTGTTGTACTAATATTTTCAGTTTGGAAAATTTTCCAATTCCTGTCTTGTTTTTTGAGATGATGAATGCCTTCGTCTCTTTTATTCATAAAACCCACACCGCTCACAGATTTGATTGTTTGAATGTAGTAAACTTGTGCTTCTGATTCAGATAATTTAATTACCTCTGTCTTTTCCAAGTTTAAGTCCAGATCGTAATTTACAAACACAAAATCTAATCCCTGAACAGTGGATTTGTATTGCGGGCTGTCTTTATGGATTGTTGCCAAAACCCTCTCTTTATCTTCGGCTTTTGTTGCTTCAAGATTTTCATAAACAACAGCTAACACCTCTTCTGCAATCTTTGGATCTATATTTTGCTGCTTCTCAATTACCTTCGGCTGCTGTGGAGGATTTAAAGTTTGCGGCGGCTGGGATAAATTTTGCTTCTGCTGTACTTCTTCTTTAGATTCACATCCGACTAAAGTTAAGGCCAAAACAAATACAAAAATCCATATTATACTTTTCATCATTTTATTCATTTATTAATAAAATTTTGTTTAGTTCATCCTCTGTTACATTTAACAATCCAATGGGAACTAATCTCGGTGTAAGTGTTTTCCAATTTTCATTATTAAGAAAAATCTCCTTAAACATAGGCAACGCTTCATTAAACATATTATTATTTACTAAAGTTACGGCATGCCAGTATCTCATTTCTTCATTATTAGGAAACATGTCTTCAGCAGCAGAATATTCCTTCATTGCAAGCTCCATATCACCATGCTCAACTGCAAGATCGCCCGCGTTCATATGATCGTAAGCTCGATGGACTTTTAATAAACGTTCCAATTCTTTCAACGGATCAGAATGATCTTCAACTCGCAAATCTATCAGTCTGTCTTTCCAGACTTTTCCAGTTGATTCACCACGAACTACTAACAAACAAGCAGATTGCTTTCCTCGAATATCACCACCTACTTCTTCCGCAGCAAAAAGCGCAGCTAACATTCTTTCTGCAAGTGGTCCTGTTGAATTTTCGAAAGCTTCAGACATTGCACCCCAAACTTTATCATTAAGCATCAAGTTTGCCTGCACTGAATAATTTTCGCCTACAATATGGCCTGCTCCCGGGATACAATTCTTACCAGTGTAACTTTTTACACCACCATTAACATCAAGTATGGCTAGCTGGCGTACATCCCTTCCATCATCTGATTCGATAAGCTTATCAACCACCTGTTCTGCAGTCATTCCTGATTTTAGTAGTTCAAGTCCTTCTGGTCCAAATGCCGGATTAACAAAGGATTGTGTAGCAACTACTCCTATTCCAGCTTCTCCCCAGGCAACAATAGAGCCCACAGAAAACCAGTGAGATTGAACTGCAACACCCATTTCACCAGTTTTGGGATTGCGAGCTATTATGGAGTAAGTTGAAACCAATGGATTTTCGCTTGAATAAAGTTGTGCTGATAAATCTCCTATTGCCATACCTATACATATAAATAATAAAAGAGTTATTGGTAGTTTCATTTGGAATCCTAAAAATAAATTTTCTTCGCAGGTAAGATAACTCAACAATATTTTTTTAACAATTAACAAATAAATTACTTGTTTGGTGTTAAACGAAATTCACTTGTATTTTTGAACTGCAAATTAATTATTAAATATAATTATAAAGTATTTTTTTGGAAATCCTTCCCCTTGAATCTGTCATCATTCTTTTTTCTGTTGGAGTTATTGCAGGATTTCTAAACGTAACAGCCGGTGGAGGTTCAACACTTACTCTTCCGGTGTTAATTTTTCTCGGACTCGATTCATCAATGGCAAACGGCACTAATAGGATTGCCATACTTGTTCAAAACATTTCTGCGGTTTATTCATTTAAAAAAGAAAAATACCAGGATTTAAAAGCAAGCTTTTTGCTTTCATTATTTACTTTACCAGGGGCAATTGCAGGTGCTTTAGTTGCAGTTAAACTTGATGATGGACTTTTCCAAAAAATTCTTGGATTTATAATGATTGGAATTATTCTCTCAATGTTTCTCCCGCAGAAGAAAAATGACACGACAGGAAACAGTAAAATATCTTTTGCAACTGCCGCTTCAATGATAGGAATAGGATTTTACGGTGGATTTATTCAAGTGGGTGTTGGATTTTTAATTATGGCATCACTTAAATATTTAATGAAATTGAATCTTGTATTGGTTAATATGCATAAAGTTTTTGTTGTATTAATATACACGATTCCGGCATTATTAATTTTTATAGTTACAGATAATGTAAATTGGTTATTAGGATTAAGCCTTGCAGCAGGAAATGCATTAGGCGGATGGTGGGGCGCAAAAATATCTGTTAAAAAGGGAGAGGGATTTATTAAAATTGTATTAGTAGTGGCAATTCTGATTATGGCATTTAAGCTGATTAATATTTTTTAATTTATTTCCGCTTTTAAATATTTACCTGTTGCGCTATTTTTATTTTTAATAATTTTTTCCGGAGTTCCTTCTGCAACAATCTTTCCTCCAAATTCTCCACCGCCCGGACCTAAATCTATTATCCAATCAGCCATTTTAATTACATCAAGATTGTGCTCAACAACTACAACAGTATTTCCTTTTTCAACCAGTTTATTAAGAACATTCAATAAAATCCTAACATCTTCAAAATGAAGTCCGGTAGTTGGTTCATCCAAAACATACAAAGTCTTTCCGGTACTTACTTTGCTCAGTTCAGTAGCAAGCTTTACCCTCTGTGCTTCACCGCCAGAAAGTGTTGTGGCTTGCTGACCTAATTTAATGTAACCCAAACCAACATCGTGCAGTGCTTTAATTTTTCTTTTAATTCTTGGAAGATCTGTGAAAAAATCGAGTGCTTTATCAACACGCATTTCTAAAACATCAGCAATTGATTTTGTTTTATACAAAACTTCAAGTGTTTCGCGGTTGTATCTTTTTCCTTTGCACGAATCGCAATGCACATAAACATCCGGCAGAAAATTCATTTCAATTTTTTTCAACCCATCGCCACTGCATTCTTCACACCTTCCGCCAGCTACATTAAAGCTGAATCGGCCGGTTTTATAGCCTCTCATCTTTGATTCGGGCAGCTGTGCAAACAAATCTCTAATAAATGTAAATAAGCCAGTATATGTTGCAGGATTTGATCGAGGGGTCCTTCCTATTGCCGATTGATCTATTTCAATAATTTTATCAATATGCTCCAAACCCTCCACAGATTTAAAGGGAAGTGGAACAGTTTTAGATTTGTATATTCTATTCATTAAAATTTTAACAAGTGTTTCATTAAGAACAGAAGATTTTCCCGAACCACTCACACCTGTGATTAAAGTTAATGTGCCAATAGGAATTTTTAAATTTATATTTAAAAGATTATTTCCGTTGGCACCTTTCAGCACAATGTGTTTTCCGTTTCCTTTCCTTCTATTACTAGGAATTTTTATCTTTTCCCTGCTCTTTAAATAAGAAAGTGTTAAGGAATCGTACCCATTTTCAGAATCTAAAAGATTGGTTGTAATACCTTTGAGCACAACTTCACCACCGTGTTCACCTGCGCCCGGTCCAAGATCAATTATATAATCAGAGCTTTCAATTGTTTCCCTGTCGTGCTCAACCACAATAATTGTATTACCTAAATCTCTAAGGTTTTTTAAGGAGTTGATTAGTTTTATATTATCACTTTGATGTAAACCGATTGAAGGTTCATCTAGCACATAAAGTACGCCTGCAAGCTGAGTTCCAATTTGTGTTGCAAGCCTTATGCGCTGTGATTCTCCCCCGGATAGAGTTCTCGCTGAACGGTTAAGTGATAAATAATCCAGGCCGACATTGTGTAAAAATTCTAATCTTTCTTTTACTTCTTTTAAAATTGGTTTAGCAATTAGTGCTTCGTTTCCTTTCAGTTTGACTTTTTGGAAAAATTCCTTCGCACGAAGAATTGAAAGTCTAGTTATTTCACTTATATTTTTCCCATTAAACTTTACTGCAAGCGATTCTTTTCTAAGTCTTCCCCCTTTGCAGGTTGAGCACTTTGCAGTGTTCATATAAGATTCAACCCATTCGCGTATATTGTTTGATGAAGTTGAATCGTAATAGTGCTTTAAATATTTCAAAATTCCCGAAAAGCGATGCATATATTGCACAGGTTTTCCCCCGCTGTAAGAATATGTAAATGAAATTCTTTCTTTTGATCCGTTTACTATAATATCAAATTGCTGGGGTTTTAGTTTTTTTATAGGCGTGTCAAAATCAAAATTGTATTTTTTGGCAACCGCATCAAGCTGATTAAAAAACCAAATTTTTCTCGGCTTGCCAAGTGGTGCTAATCCTTCTTCATTAATTGTTTTATTGAAATCAGGAATGATAAGATTTATATCCAGATCTTTCTTTTCACCAAGTCCTTCGCAATCTCTACAAGATCCGTAAGGTGAATTGAATGAAAAAGAATTTGGTGCAAGTTCGCTGTAGCTAATTCCACAATCTATACAAGCAAGATGCCTGCTGTAAACATGATCATTTATTGCATCGCTCACAATTACACTGCCTTCACCATAATTTAATGCAACTTCAACTGACTCTGTTAATCTTGAACGGGAAGATTCTTTTATTAATATTCTGTCAACAACAATTTCAATATTGTGGACTTTATACCGATCAACTTTATATCCTCTTGAAATTTCATTCACTTCTCCATCAATTCTGACTCTTAAAAATCCATCCGACAAAATTTCTTCAAACAATTCACGATAATGTCCTTTTCTCCCTCTTACAACAGGAGATAAAATCGATACTTTTTTATTTTGGAAACCGGAAAGAATAGAATCAATTATCTGCGCGGCGGATTGCTTTTTAACAGGCTTACCGCAATTATAACAATGCGGAACTCCAACTCGTGCAAACAGCAGCCGCAAATAATCATAAATTTCAGTAACTGTTCCAACTGTTGATCGAGGATTTCCAGTAGTAGATTTTTGTTCAATTGAAATTGCAGGACTTAATCCTTCAATTAAATCTACATCGGGTTTTTCGAGCATATCTAAAAACTGGCGGGCGTAAGCGGAAAGCGATTCAATATATCTTCGCTGTCCTTCTGCGTAAATTGTATCGAACGCAAGCGAGGATTTACCCGACCCGGATAAACCCGTGATTACTGTAAATGAATCACGCGGAATTTCCAGATCGATATTTTTTAAATTGTGCTCCCTGGCACCTTTAATTATTATGAGTTCTTTTTCCAAAGGAAAGCTATTGTAAAATTATAAATAACTATATTAGCTAATGAAGGTTAGATAATCAATTAAAATCGAAGTGCACTTGTTAACTTTTCTCAAATGAATTACCCCCAAAAAATAAAAACGATAAAAAAACAGAACGAATACACACTAAAGGAGAAGAAATCCGTTTTTATTGGAATGGCTTTTCCTGTTTCCATACTGGAGGATGCAGAAGAAATCATTAAAAATGTTAAGAATAAATTTTACGATGCTTCACATCACTGTTTTGCTTTTAAATTTTCAGATGGAATAGAAAAAAACTCAGATGCAGGTGAACCAAATGGAACTGCAGGTGTTAGAATACTTAACGCAATTGATCATTTTGAATTAACAAACATATTGATCATGGTAGTCCGTTATTTTGGAGGAGTAAAGCTAGGAACCGGTCCGCTTGGAAAAGCTTATTACACAACAGCCCAGAGAGCGATAGAAGAGTCAGAAAAAATAACTAAAGAACTATATCAAAAAGTTAAAATAATAACGAAGTTTGAGCATTTAAGTATTGTGCACAATGTGCTGTCATCATTCGAATCGCAGATTGAAAGCACTGAATATAAAAACAAAGCTGAATTGAATTGTTTGGTAAAACCTCAAAATTTTAACAAAATAAGCATAAAGTTAAAGGAAAACAGCAGTGGCAGCATAAAATACAACCTATTTGATGATTATTTATACTTATGAATAGCTAATTTCTGCAAAAGTTGTATTAAAAAATTATTCTTAAATCTTGATTAAAATATCGTTATTAGCGATATTTGATATAAACAATATTTACGTTCACACAAAACATGGGGAAACCATGGACAGTAATCTCACAGCAGAGCGTCTTGCCAACCTCACTTTCAGCTTGTTAGCAAACTGCCAGGAAAAAGAAGTTCGTCTTGCAGAAATCCACAACCTAACACAAGCTGAGTTTAGGTGTTTAAGATTGTTTGGTACGGATGAAAGTCTTAACAACAAACAAATTGCCGAACGTATGAATCTGAGTCCGAGCAGATTAACCAGAATTATAGACGGACTTGTGGAAAAAGCCTATATTAACAGAGAAATTGATCCCAATGACAGAAGGAATATGAGGGTTACTCTATCACGAAGGGGTAAACATTTGGTAAATCAGTTGAACAGGGCTTATGTTGATATCCATCATGAAATTTTAGAGGATATTGATAAGGACCAGCACGAACCATTGATTGTAGCGATGGAGCATTTACTGGGTGCCCTTGAAAAATGGTTAAAGAAACCAGATTAGTACAGTTGCTGAGAATGTTTTAGGTGATTTAAGTATTTTTTTATTGCTTCGAGATCTGCAAGCAGCAGATTAAGATTGCTAAAACTATTTTGGTTAAGAGAAAGATAATTCTCTTCAAAGAAATTTATTGTATTTACCTCAGAACCGGATAATGTGCTTCGTAATTGATCAATAACCTTTTTCATGTTTTCAGAAATATCCGCTTTAACATGCTCAATACTTTCCACTTCAGGAATACCGGGCGCTTTATTTACGACTCTCAATAATCCATTTAAATATTTAGCAGTGAAAATTAACTCATTAAATACTGCTTCCTTTTTCAAATCAATAACAATAGAAATTAATCTTTGAACATCATCTTTTTTGTTTAATCGATGATTGTTAAATTTTTCTGTTTCCCTTAGAAAATTTTCATTGAATAAACTCATAAGTAGTATTAATAATTAAAAGATAAAATTAGTGTTTAGCTTGTTTATTAAAATTTGGGGAATAAAATACAGTTGAATTATTTTTTAATTCCAAAACCTAAACCATCGCCAATGGGTAAAATTGTTGCTTTTAAATTTGGTTGGTTCATAAATATTTTGTTAAATCTGCGAATATGTTTTGTCGATTCCTTATATTTCTGCGGAACACGACTCGATGCCGTATAACCATGCCATAAAAGGTTATCAGCAATAATTACCCCACCTCGTTTTAGAAGAACCATCGAATAATCAAACAACCGAATGTAGTCTTCCTTATCAGAGTCGAGAAAAATCAAATCGTATTTTTTCTTCAGCTGTGGCATAATATTCAGAGCATTACCTTCTAACAATTTAATTTTCATTCCAACGCGGGATTTTTGTATAAACTGTTTTGCGGTGGTAATATTATCTTTGCTTTTTTCAATTGTATGCACCTGAGATTTGCCTTTAAGCTCCCTGGCAATTCTAATTGTTGTGTAAGCTATAGCAGTACCAAGCTCCAGCACCCTTTTGGGATCTATCATCCTTATAACCTGTTCAATAAATTCGGCTGACTGCCAAAAAAGAATGGGAACATTATTTTCCTTTGCAAATGTTTCCATCTCTATTAAAAGGTCATCAGTTTCTTTTCTGAAAGATGAAATATATTTGAGCTGGATGGGATTGAGGATTTTAGTCATTTTGAATCAAACTTTTAGATTGTATGAAAATCAAAATTATGAAATTTTAGCTTTAAATTTATGCATTAAAATACATGAAATGTTAAGAAATTATTAACTCGAGTGTTAGATTTATAAATAATTTGCAACAAACCAAGCTGCTAGCGTAGTAAAATGAGGTTTCTGCTGTATTTTGTGCCGTTCAAATCAATTAAAAAATAATATGCGCCACTTGCAACTGTTGTTCCATTATCAGAATAGCCCATCCACACAATTCTATTTGTGCCTGCAGTAGTAGTTAGATTGAGAGTTTTTACCTGTTGCCCAAGCGCATCAATAATTGTTACTCTCAAGCTTTCGTTTCCATCGGATTTTACATCAATATATGTTTCACGCTGGTTTTGGAGAATGAAAGGATTTGGGAAGGGATCACTCACAATAAAATTTATATACTCTTTTTTCAAATCCAGGTTCAATTGAATGTTGAGCTGACCGTAGATAAATTTGTAAACATCTTCAAATGGATCACGGAACATGTTGTTATTAAAATCTTCATAGGTTATATAAAAAATTACAATATCCCCAATAAACAAAAAAGGAAAAAGAAATTTATATGAATACTCACCATCAAATTGCATAGTTTCTTCAATAAAATTATCTCCGCTTGTTGAATAGTGAATTTTTACAGACTGCGGATTAATGTCATCTCTTTCCAAAAACATTTTTGTTAGTTTGTATGAACCTTCTGTCTCCATCAAATTAGGAAATTCTAAAGCATCAAGTGCAGAAATTAAACCGTAACCTCTTTCAATATCCGGCGATGAGTTGTTATCTGCAGATTCCAATAAAATATTACGAACTTGCGTATTTCTTAAGTGAGGATGAGCTGATAAGAGCAGTCCTGCTATACCACTTGCAATCGGGGCTGCAACAGATGTACCGCTTGCATTGATATAACCGCTAAAATTTCCTGCCTGCGCACAATAAACACTTACACCTTGTGTAACAACATCTGGTTTAATTCTGCCGTCGCTGGTTGGTCCCCTACTGCTAAAATCTGCAACTTGATTGCTGCTATTCACTGCTCCAATTCCAAGAGTATTAAAGCCATCGGCAGGCGCAATAATATAAAACCACGGATCGTCTCCCTCATTTCCTGCAGAAGCAACAGTGATTACTCCCCTTCTAAACGCCAGTTCAGCTGCACGTGTAACTATTGTAGTTTGACCGTCCATATCACGGTAATTATAAGAATATTGTCCCTGATCAAATAGGCTGTAACCAAGTGAGCTGCTTGTAATATCAACTCCCATTCTTTCCATCCATTCCAGTGCAGCGGCATAGTTATCTTCTTCTAAATGAGTTTCACTTCTAACATCTTCGGTTTTTGCAAGAAGGAAATTTGAACCAAATGCAGATCCAATTAATGAACTATCCTTAAAGCCTCCAACAATTGAAAAAACTAGCGTCCCGTGATTGTGTTGGTCAGGTCTGTCAGTTGAATCATTCGCAGTTGATGAATCTTTAAATACAAAATCATACTCGGAAATTACATTTGCATTAACAAGTGATTCATGATTTTTCCAATCAAAACCCGTATCGAGCAAACCTAACAAAACACTTTCTCCTGTGATTCCTTTTGAATGAACAATTGGAATATCGGATAATTGAAGCTGCTCGAATGACGGACCGTAATTTAAATTAAATAGACTATTTGGGTGTTTATTAAAAGTGGAAGGTGGATCCGGCTCAAGTTGATTGAAAATTAATGTTTTAACTTTCTCAACGGTCGCCACAAAATCAAGTAATTTTACATCTTCAATTTGTATATCATTTAAATACGCAGTTACAGCATTGAACCAATTTAATTTGTTTTCAATTTTAATTCCAAGCTCTTCAATTTGAATAACATAATCTTCTTTTAAAGGTAAATCTTCAAAAGTAACCAGTTCATCTTCACTCATATTTTTTGTTCTTCTCTCAATACTTTTTTTAGAAAGCAGCTGCAATGCTAAATTGTAGGAAGCTGAATTCTTATTGAGCAGAGTTCCATTTTCTATTCCTTTATCTTTAAAGTAGATGAAGTATTTCGATTGGGGGAAAATGTTTGCAGTAAAAAGAATAAGTACAAATAACAGTACTTTTTTCATAAAAATGATTCCGGAAACTGGTTATTTTATACCTTTAAATAATCTATCCGATCTGATTGCGGATAGAAAACCAAGCGGACCAGGAGCTATTTTATCTTTATTTACAGACCAATATATGAACATTGCTTCGCCTACAATCATCTTATCTGTAATGAAACCAAAGTATCTACTGTCCATGCTAACATCAAGATTATCGCCAACTACAAAGTAGTGATCCTGGGTTAAAACATACTCCTGAATAGGTTTACCTTGCAATGTAATAACTGATCCTTCCGAAATTAAGGAGCGCTCACCGAAATCCATAACAATAACGGAATGCCACCATTCAAAGTTTCGTGTAGTAATTTTTATGGTATCCCCTTTTGCAGGAATTACGATTGGACCATAATTATCCCTATTCCATTTACTGCCCGGGGGATAAATGCCTTCCTCTTTTACCCACCCACCACGCCTGTTTTCTTCAGAAGATTTTACTGTCAATGGGAGTTCAATTTTCTTTCCATTAATAAAAAATTCTTTATTTATAATTTGCAGCGTGTCATGAGGGCAGGCAACAATTCTTTTAATAAATTTTGAATTGTTCATTGTAGAATCGCGGTAAAATCCTTTTGGAAATTCAAAGATGACCAGATCATTAATCGATGGTTCACCTGTTGCAAAAATTTCTGTATTGGGAATTGGAAAGTTTACAATCGGAATTTCTCGAGGGCTGGAAAAATTATAAGCGAACTTGTTTACAACAATAAAATCACCAGGCACAAGTGTGTTTTCCATAGAGCTGCTGGGTATTTGAAATGCATCCAGAAAAAATGCTTTTACAATGATAGCAATTATAAAAATCAGAAGTAGAATTTTAAGAAACTTAACTAGCCTTTTGATATCAATACTTTCGAAATAGTTTTAGAATTATTCATCAATCTGAAGAACTGCTAAAAATGCCTCCTGTGGTATCTCGACATTGCCCACCTGTTTCATTCGTTTTTTTCCCTCTTTCTGCTTCTCCAATAATTTTCTTTTTCTCGTAATATCACCACCATAACATTTGGCAAGTACATTTTTTCTCAATGCTCTTACATTCGATTTTGAAATTACCTTTGAGCCAATTGCGGCTTGAATTGAAACTTCAAACATTTGTCTTGGAATTAAATCTTTCAATTTTGAACAAACTTTTCTGCCCCAATCGTATGCTTTATCCCTATGGACTATCATAGAAAGTGCATCTACAGGATCGCTGTTTAACAATATATCTAATTTAACCAAATCGGATCTAATATATCCTGTGTATTCGTAATCGAATGATGCATAGCCGCGAGTTGTTGATTTTAGTTTATCGTAAAAATCAAAAATAATTTCAGAAAGTGGAAAATCGTACTGCAGGTCTGCTCTAGTTGGATCCAGATAAGTAGTATTTTTATAAATTCCTCTTTTATCCATTGCAAGCTTCATTATATTTCCAACATATTCACTTGGCGTAACAATCTGGGATTTGATGTAGGGTTCTTCAATATAATCAATATCACCAATTTGGGGCATCTCAGCTGGATTATCAACTATAACTTTTTCACCCTGCTTTGTATATACAATATACTCAACGTTGGGAAGAGTGGTTATAATTGTCTGATCGTACTCTCTGTGAAGTCTTTCCTGCACAATTTCCATATGTAGAAGACCCAAAAATCCACATCTAAAACCAAAGCCAAGTGCAGCAGAAGTTTCAGGCTGAAATATAAGTGCTGAATCATTTAAACGAAATCTATCCAGCGCATCTCGCAATCCTTCGTAATCCTCCGAGTTGGTTGGATAAAGACCACTGTAAACCATTGGTTTTACATCTTTATAACCGGGCAAAGGGTTTTGCGCACCATTTTTTGCATGGGTTACAGTATCTCCAACTTTTGCATGCTTTAAATCTTTTATTCCTGCAATTAAGTAACCAACATCTCCCGCTGAAAGCTTATTGTTTTTTACTTTTCGTAAACCTAAAACTCCAATTTCTTCAGCTTCCATTATTTCTTGCGATGCAAAAAATTTGATTTTATCATTTGTCTGAATTGTGCCATTAAAAATTCTAATGTAAGCAATTGCTCCACGATATGAATCAAAAATTGAATCAAAAATTAATGCCTGTAAAGGCGCATCCGGATTTCCTTTTGGTGAAGGAATTCTGTTTACAACCGCTTCAAGTAATTCATTAATACCTAAGTTTGATTTTGCACTTACTTTCAGAATATCATTTTCTTCACAGCCAATTAAATCAATGATTTGACTTGCAACCTTATCCGTTTCTGCACTTGGCAAATCAATTTTATTTATTACAGGTATTATTTCTAATCCAGCTTCAATAGCTAGATAAAGGTTGCTGATAGTCTGGGCTTCTACACCCTGTGCTGCATCAACAACCAATAATGCTCCTTCACATGCTGTGAGCGATCGCGAAACTTCATAACTAAAATCAACATGCCCGGGTGTATCAATAAGATTGAGTGTATATTTTTTTTTATCGTCTGAAGTATAGTGCATCTGAATTGCGTGTGATTTAATGGTGATTCCTCTTTCTCTTTCAAGAGCCATGTTATCCAGAACCTGGTCTTTAGCTTCTCTTGCAGTTACAGCGCCGGTTTTTTCAAGCAGCCTGTCAGCAATAGTAGATTTACCGTGGTCTATGTGCGCAATTATGCAAAAATTTCTTATTTGTTCCATACGCAAAGATTAATCAATCTGTAAATATAAAGAGAGGCTGGTTTTTATTAAAGGTAATCTCGATGATGATAAAGTAATAAATTAAATTGCCATGCTTTGCATTTCTTCCATTTTCGAGATAGTATCGATAATTATGCCTTCACGTAAAGCATTTTCAGATACTTTCATTTCTTGAAGCTTAAAGGTTTCAAAAACCTGGCAAAGTATAAGAAGTCCTGCTGGAATTATATCCGCTCTTTTAATTTCCATCCCTTCAATAAATAACCTGTCAACGGGTGATTTACATTTTAATATATCCTCTGTTAATGTAAAAATCTCATCTGCAGAAAAAGCAAATCCGTTCATTGATTTTTTAAATTTGTTATGCCGCCTGAAAGAAATAATTGATGCCGCAGCCACAATCGTTCCTGAAGTCCCAACTGCAAAATCAAACTTATGCGCAGGATGAAGATTTACATTTGCATTAATTTTATCCTGTATGTATTGCCGGCATAAGTCAATTCCAGAATTCGTTAGTATATAATCAGGAAAAAACATTTTACTTAGTCTTACTGCACCAATTTTAATGCTTTCAGCAAAATCAGATAAGCCGTGCTCACCTAAAAGAAATTCTGTGCTGCCACCGCCGATATCAACACACAGAATTCTATTTTGTTCTACATCTAAAGCGTTCTGCACCCCAAGATAAATCATCTCCGCCTCGGCTTTACCATTAATTGCTTCAACTGTTATTTCAGTCTCTTCAAATATTCTTTCGATGAATTCATTTTTATTTTTTGCTTCTCTAACTGCACTAGTTGCAATTGCCCTTACATCAGCCTTGTAAAACTGTGCAATTTTTCCAAAGTCTCTTAATATATCAGTCGCTTTTTCAATTTCACCTTCGGAAATGATTTTAAAACCCTCTTTATGTGATCCAAGCCGGATTACTTCTCTTTCCCTGTCAACAATTTTAAATTTTCCGTCTCCTTTTATTTCAACAATAATCAGGTGAAAAGAATTAGTGCCCATATCAATTGCAGCAATGCACTTTTTCATTATTTGTTCTCCCTATCATTTAAAATAATTGTGCAAAGATGAAATACGTCTTCAACTGCAACATCTTCAATTAGTTCCGACTTTCGAATAAAGTATTTGTTTGGACCAATAGGAGCCCAATTGAACGGATTTGTTGGACCGAAGATTGAGATCTGCGGCGTACCAGTTGTACCTGCTACGTGCATTATTCCCGTATCGTTGGAAATAAATAAATCGGATTTTGAAATTAATGCAGCAACCTGTGGAATAGGTTTACTAATAAATTTTCCAAACTGAATATCAATCTTTTTTTCAAGGTAACTAATATCATCCCTTTCGGATTGTCCAACTGTTAAATAAAAATTTGCAGGATAAACAGCTTCAATTTTTTTTATAAGCAAAGCATATTTGTCCAGCGACCACCTGTTATTTGGTTTTCCTGCACCAACGTGCAGTCCAATAAGATATTTCCTTCTTTCATCTGCAAACTCTTTAATAAAATTATCTGCAATCGCAGTATCAGATCCATTGAAACTTATTTCGGATTTGTAATTTTTAGTATTTATTCCAAATGGTCTTACGATATCCAGACTGCGCTCGGATACATTGGAATCCGGGTGTCTGCGCCAATCAAGATCAATACGTCTATCAAAAAAATATGCGCTTGAATTTAATTTTCCTTCAAGTGAATTAGCTCCAATTCTAATTTTGGAATTTGAAATTCTTGCGAGAAAATTGCTGGTAAATGAGATCGAAACAACAACTGGTACTATAGCCAAATCATAATTTTCCCTGAGTACGCGCCACGTTTTTATTAAATAGGAAGGATTTAATAATCGTTTTTTATCGAATACATATATTTTATCCAGGAATTTGTTCTTAACCATTCCGGGATAGTTAAATGGGCTAACAACTAATGTAATGTGTGAATCATGATAAGTTTCTTTTACAGCTCTGAAAAGGGAGACTCCGGCTAATAAATCACCCAACTGATTATGCTGGCGAATAATTAAAATTTTTTTCGGATTCCCTATATCCCTATTATCATTTTTTTTAACAGAGAGCAGAGCTTTAAAAAGTGTCAAAAAAATATTACCGAAGAATCCTTTCTCAGCCATTATCCTTTTCGTTTATATTACCTTCATCCTCTGTTGTAATATCTCTAAATTCTGCTTCTTCAATATTATTAAACTGATCTCTGATTCTTTCTTTTTCTTTTTCTCTGTTATCAAGCTTTGATTTTATTCCTGCAGAGTAATTCTTTATTAATCTAATGAGACGTATAATTAAAAAAATAAAAATCCCAGCAACAATTACCTGAATAACTTTAATCATTCTATTTTCCCGGCTTGTGGGCTGAAATACTCCGTATATGCACGGTCTTCTCTGAAAATTTGTTTAAACACTAAATCAAAATCTTCTTCTTTGTGCACAAAATCCAGGTTGGTAGCATTTACAATTAATAGCGGCGTATTATCGTAACGGAAAAAGTAATGGTTGTAAGCCTCGCTAAGTTCATCAAGATAATTTCTTGAAAGCGCTCGTTCAACTTTTCGATTTCTGGCTTTAATATTATACATTAGTCTGTCTGTGCTCGCTTGCAGGTAAACTGTTAAATCGGGTTTGCGTAAACTGCGTGCAAGAAGCGGAAAAATACTTTCATACAGATTTAATTCATCTTTACTTAAATTTAAGTAAGCGAATATCCTATCTTTATCAAACAAATAATCACCAACAATGTAATTTGTAAACAAATCTTCCTGTGCAAGTTCCTGCTGCTGTTTAAACCTGTTGATTAAAAAGAACATTTGTGTTTGAAACGCATATCTCTTTCTATCAGAATAAAATTTTTCGAGAAAGGGATTATTATCAAACTGTTCTAAAATTAATTTAGCATCCAACCTATCTCTAATTTTATTTGCAAGACTGGTCTTACCAACACCTATTACACCTTCAATTACAATAAAATGCAACTCATTGTTAGGATTTTGATTCTCGCTCATTTTATGAGAACCTTATGTGGGATTATTCTGATTATATGTTTTTTTGTCTTTTTTCCCAAAGACTGATCAACTTCAGTCTGAGCATTACAAATTTCACAAATTTTTTTATTCATTTCTGGATGTTCCAAATCGGGGGCAATTTCGCACAATGGAATTAAAACAAAATCTCTACTCAAAATATCTTTATGTGGAATAATTAGCTTTTCATCATTAAATATGAGATTATTATAAAATAATATATCGAGATCAATTTCCCGTGGTCCCCATATTACAGTTTTTTTTCTGCCAACTATTTCTTCAACTTTTTTTAGAAATTCAAATAATTCTGCTGGTTGGTAATAAGTTTTTATTTTGAAAACAGCATTAAAAAAATTCTCCTGATTCAAATTACCGTACGGTTTTGACTCGTAAATAGATGAGACCACATTTACTTCACAGTAAAAATCCTTATCAATTAATTCAATAGCAGAATCAATTTTATTTATCTGAACACCAATGTTCGAACCGATGCCTATATATGCTGTGTTATCTATAATATAAACTCACAAAATTATTTTAAATCACTTCTTTCTTTAATTACTTCTGCTTCAACGCAATCTGCAACACCGCCAATTGGTGGATTGTTTTTCCTCACCCTAACAGCAACTTTATTAATACTTAAATATTTATTTAATAATTTATCGGCAATTTCAGTAGCAAGTGCTTCGATAAGATAGTACTTTTTATTTACAGCAAGTTTATTTAAAAAGGAATAAACTTCATAATAGTCAACAGTTTTATTAAGATTATCTTCCGACGCTGCTTCTGCAAAATTAGTATAAATATCAACGTCAGCTTCAAACTTTCCACCAACGTTTTGCTCTTCCGAACTTACGCCATGATAACCGTAAAATGTTGCATTTTTTATTCTAATTACATTTATCATCTATTAAACTTAGTTCTGAAATATAAAATTAAGCATTTATAAAGTAAATTGATTAGTAATTATTTTTCACCTGAAGCAGCAGATTTTAAGTTTTTTATTATTGTTCCTCTCTTCAATTTTAACAAATTGCCAAGGTTTGCCCAAAATACACCGGTTAAGACTAGCGCTGAACCAATAAAATGATTTGCAGACAATTCTTCGTTGTAGAATATAAATCCGAGAATTAGTGCTACGATAGGTGTGATGAAAGCAATTAGAGAAAGTATAACCAAATTCAGTCTTTTAATAAGCCAATAAAATGATGTAAATGTAATTACGCTGCCGAAAAATGAAAGGTAAAGCAAAGATAAAATTGCATTCTGATCAAATTTGGTTTTAGATAAATCCTCAAATAAAAATCCAATTGCAATCATCGAAATGCCAGCAATAAGCATCGGGACAAAATTCATGCTAAGCGGATGCAAGTGATAACCGAATTTTTTAATCGAAACTGCAATCCACGCCTGCATAATTCCGCTTACAACAACAGCTATCATTCCAGCAACAAAATCTGTAATATCGCCTGTAAATGAATCTGAAAAAATTACAACTATTCCTGAAAAACCTAGTACGGTTCCGAATGTTTTATAAAAACCGATTGTTTCCGATGGCATTCTGATGTAAGAAAAAATAACTACAAAAAAAGGATAAACTGCAAACAGAACTGATGCAATTCCAGAAGGCACAAACTGTTCTGCCCAGTAAACAAGTCCGAAAGGAATAACGAATGAGAAAAATCCCATCAGTAAATAAAGACGAACAGATACTTTATCTTTTTGTACGGAAATATTTTGCATCTTCATTAAAGCCCATATAAAAACAGATGCAAGTGTAAACCTTATTCCCGCAGAAAAAATGGGTGTTAATGATTCCAGACCGTAACGAATTGCAAGCCACGTAGAGCCCCAAATAATACAGAGCATTAAAAAAATAAGAATAACCTTTAAACCCTGCCTGTTCATTGGTTACCTTTTAATGCAATTACACCAATTGCTCTTCCTGATTTTTCACCATCTCTTCTATATGAATGCAGAAGATTGGAATATTCATAACTGCATAATTTTGAAACCTGTATATTGCTTTTTTTTATGCCAGCATTTAAAAGCATCTGATAGTTAGCGCTTCTTAAATCCAGAAAATATCTTCCTTTTTTTGAATAAATGAATTCGTCATCAAAATTTTCTGCAACATCTATTTTAACTTCATAGTTCTTCAGCGAAATAGACGGACCGATGTAACAAATTAAATTTGCGCTTTTAGAATTAAACTCATTTTTAAGTTTTAGCAAAGTTTGTTCTAATATTTTTTTAGCTGTACTTCTCCATCCTGAATGAACAGCCGCAATAATTTTATTCTTTTTATCATAAATAAAAATTGCCGGGCAATCTGCAGAGCTAATCACTAACCCTAGATTTAACTTATTTGTAATTAGCGCATCGCTTTCTCCACAATTCCCTGAACCTTTTGCAATAATTATCGTATCACCGTGCACCTGCTTTTGATAACTGATAGTTTTAGTGGTCAAGCCTAGTTTATTAAAAAATACTGCCCTGTTTTCATTAACAATACTGATGATATCCCCAACATTGTAAGACATATTTAGGAAGTATGGTGCATCTCTGTTCAGTCCTGTTTTCGTACTAAATCCACATACAATTTCGGGAAAATTATTAAATATATACGGTCTGATAATCAGCATAGGGAAAAATAAATCAGAGGTTTGCTCATAAATTGAGACTGTAAACGTTTAGTAGTATATTAGAGAACAATTTAAACTTAAGTTGAGGTAAATATATTGAAAATATTAGTAACTAATGATGATGGAATAGATTCGGCTGGAATAGCTGCTCTAGCTGAAGGATTAAAAGACATTGCAGAAGTTGTTGTTGTTGCTCCGCACGACGAACAAAGCGCTGTCGGACACGGAATTACCATGAAAAATCCGCTGCGTGTAACTAAATATTATAAAAATGGTAATTTTTTTGGCTACGCTGTTGAAGGAACTCCCGCTGATTGTGTAAAAATGGGAATAAGAAATATAATAGGTGAACCCCCTGATCTTGTAATATCTGGAATTAATCATGGTTCCAATACTGCAATAAATATTATTTATTCCGGAACTGTTTCTGCCGCAAGGGAAGCAGCAATAATGGATGTTCCTGCAATAGCAATTTCAGTTACAAGCCACGACGCGCGGGATTTTACTTACGCATCCAAAGTTATAAAGATGGTAGCACTTAAAGTAGCAGAGCATGGACTGCCAAACGGTACATTGTTAAATGTTAATGTTCCAAATGTGCCCGAAAGTGAGGTAGCTGGAATACTCGTTACAAAACAAAGCAAAGCAAAGTGGGATGACATTTATGAAAAACGAACTGATCCTTATGGAAAAGAATATTACTGGCTTACGGGAAAACTTGTGGAAATAGAAAATGAACTTGAGACTGATCAAAGAGCAATTAGAAATAAGTATGTCTCCCTGACTCCTATTCACTTTGACTTAACGGACTATGATACTTTTGAAAAAATGAAAAGCTGGAATATTGAAAAGGTAGCTAATGAAGAAGTTACATAATGTTTATCAAATAGATGCTTTTACCGATAAACCTTTTCAGGGCAATTCAGCCGGTGTTGTTTATTCAGATGAATTAAGTGATGAAGAAATGCAGTTAATTGCACGTGAATTGAATGTTTCTGAAACAGCATTTATCGCAAGATCAGATAAAGCAGATTTTAATTTAAGATGGTTTACCCCAAAAGTTGAAGTGAACCTCTGCGGTCATGCAACAATCGCTTCGATGCAATATTTGGTTGACCGCGGCATAATAAAAAAAAATACAGAAGTTACATTTGATACTCATTCTGGGATTTTAACTTGCAAAAGTGAAAACGATTTATATATTTTAACTCTCCCTATTCCTAAAATCGAAATCTTTAATGGCAATAAAGAGGAAATACTTAGTGCACTTATGATTAACTCTGAAGATATAGGTAATGATTTTCCTTTCTTACTCGCTGATAAAAGTTATTTGTACATTTATGTAAAAAATCTAGAAGCGTTGAGAAATGTATCAACTAATTTTTCTGCTCTCCGAAAATTAACTGAACAAAAAAAGGAGTTTGAAGCAGTTACAGTTTTTACCACTGAAACATTTGAAAAAAATAATTCTGCTCACTTAAGATTTTTTGCACCATATTTTGGAATAGATGAAGATCCTGTTACTGGTTCTGCAAATGGACCTTTAATACTGGTATTAATGGAATTGGGACTAATTGATATAAATACAGAAGAGAAATCTTTTATTTTTGAGCAAGGTGATTTTTTGGGCAGAAATGGAAGAGTTACAGTTATATATTCTCCCAAAGAAAATAAGCTTAGCATTGCGGGTAACGCGTTTACCGTATTAAAAGGGGAACTTAATTTCTGATGCTTGGTTATGAGGAATTTGGGATCTCACTATCATTTCACTTTGTTTATTTATTGCTTGCATTATTTATAATTGCGGGCTATACTTTTTTCACATACAAATACACCGTTCCTCCAACCGGAAAGTTTCAAAAGGTTATTCTAGTAATTATAAGAACCACCGCACTATTGCTGCTATTGCTAATTCTGTTTGAACCAATACTGAATTTGATTAAGAATGAAAACATCAAACCATCAAATTTTGTTTTTATAGATAATTCGCGTTCAATTACAATTGAGGATCAAACTAAAAGAGAAGAAACTACTATAATAATTGCGGAAGAATTGAGCAAGGTATCTGATGCAAGCAATTTGAGATTTTACACATTTGGAAGTGATGTGAATGAAATTCCATCTGACAGCATAAGCAAAATTGCTTTTAATGATGGTGTTACAGACATTTCAGAAATTTTTACTTCAATAAAGAAAGATGAAGTTAATTTATCTTCAATTATACTTATAAGCGATGGTGTTTTTAACACAGGAAGTAATCCATATTATAGTGCTATAAAAGCTGGTGTGCCTGTTTTAACAATCGGAATTGGAGACACAACACGCAGGAAAGATATTGAAATAAAAAAGGTTTTGTACAATGAAATGGTTTATGCAGAAACTCCCACAACGATTGCTGCAACAATTCAACACTATGGCTTTGCAGGACAAGAAGTTACAGTTGATCTAAATGAAAGTGAGAAATTAATTTCTTCAAAAAAAATAAGGCTAAGCAGTACAGGAATTCAAAAAACAACTTTTGATTATAATCCTGAATCGAGCGGCGAAAAAAAATTATCAGTTTTAATAACAGGATTGAATGGCGAGTTTACCGAGGCAAACAATAGAAAAATATTTTATTTAAATGTGCTTTCAAATAAAATAAAAGTATTACTTCTTACCTCAAGCCCATCTTCTGATTTGTCTTTTATAAGAAACTCGCTTAAGAAGGATGAAAACTTAACCGTTAACTCAATCACACAAATTTCTTCAGTTAATTTTCTTAAAGATCTGAATTACAGTGTAATTGACAGCGCAGATATTTTATTTTTAATTGGATTTCCTTCAGAAACAACTCCCGAAGGATTATGGAAACGAGTTCAGAATAAAATTATTATTGAAAAAATTCCTTATTTTTTAACGCTTTCAGCTAATATAAGTTATAATAAACTTATAAATATAAAACCCGAGCTATCTTTTACAATCGATCAAAATATAAGTGGTTATAAGCAGGTTCAGCCCGAGATACCACCTGAATTCATTGATCATCCAATAATTCAGCATAGATCCTCTAGAGTTTTAGTGGATTGGAATAATCTGCCTCCCGTGCTGCAGCCCAATAATATTTTTAAGGCAAAACCTGAAAGCAAAGTAATATCAAAAGTAAAGTTTAACAATAAGCTTATGAATTCTCCTCTTATTTTGATAAGAAATTTTAGCAAAAGAAAATCAGTAACCATTCTTGCAAAAGAAATTTGGAAATGGAAGCTGCAAACTGCAACTAAGAAATCAAATTTATTTGATAGTTTTATTCTTAATGCAGTAAAATGGTTGAATGCTTCAGATGAACAGCAAAGAATGAAAATTATATCATCAAAAAAGAATTACTCGCAAGGTGAAAGAATAGATTTTTCGGCCCAGGTGCTAGATGAATCATTAAATCCTGTTTCGGATGCGGAAGTAAAAGTTAAAATCAATTCTTATAAAAATTCGTACGAATCAGATTTACAATTAATTGATAACGGTATTTATGAAGGTTCGATTGCTGTAAATGAAGTTGGGGATTTTAATTTTACCGGCGAAATATTTCGTAAGGGAGTTAAAATTGGAGATGATAAAGGGACATTTAATATTGGCGAAATTGATCTTGAAACGATTGAACCTGTAATGAATTATAATTTGTTAAAACTTATTGCTGAGGAAACCGGAGGGAAATATTATTCGGTCGAAAATTACAGTGAAGTTTTAGAACATATTGCTCAAATAAATAAAAGTACAAGCAAAGAAAAAATAAGCAAATCAGAAATAAAGCTGTGGTCAAGCGAATGGATGCTGATAGTTGCTATTCTGCTCTTTTCACTAGAATGGTTTATTCGAAAAAGAATTGGTTTAATTTAGTTTTCTTCGTTAGAATTAATACTAAAATGAAGAATGTTTTATTGAGTTTCCTAGATTTTTTCCTTCCGCAGTATTGTGCAGGCTGTAATAAAAAGTTAGATGTTGGCAAGCCTCAGGTTTGCGATGATTGTTTCAGTGATTTACTTATCGCAGATCCCAACCGCATTGAAATAGAATTTGAACGAAAATTTGCAAAAACCGGTTACATAAAAGAATTCTCCTCCCCTTATGTTTTTGAAAGTGAAGGTACAATTCAAAATATTATTCATTCCATTAAGTACAACAGAAGATTTCGCGCAGGAGTTTTACTTGGCAATAAACTAGCAGAAGCTTTGTGGAGTAAAATCAGTTCGTGGAAAATTGATATAATTATTCCCGTTCCGTTGCATCATTTAAAAAAAGCTGAAAGAGGTTTTAACCAATCAGAATTTATAGCAAGAGGATTGAGTGATTCATCAACCATTCCATTTTCGACTAACATTATTAAACGAATTCGATTTACAGAGTCACAAACAAAGTTGAATTTAACACAAAGAGAAGTAAATGTAGCAGGTGCTTTTAGAGTTAGTCGAAAAAAGAAAGTAGTTAAAAAAAATATCCTTTTAGTTGATGATGTGATTACAACAGGAGCAACGGTTAATGAGTGCGCAAATGTGCTTATTGAAAATGGTGTAAATGAAGTTTATGTGTGTTCTGTTGCAATAGCAGAGTAATCATTTACATCCTCTCCGGGGCAGAAACACCTAAAATTTCTAATCCATTTTTAATCACAATTTTTGTGGCAACAGCAAGTGCCAGGCGTGCTTCGGCAAGCTTTTTTTCACTGCCAAGTATCCTATGCAAATGATAGAACTTGTGAAATGCTACCGCTAATTCTTCTAGATAAATACAAATTCGATGTGGTTCAAAATTTTCCGCGCTGAATAAAATCTCTTCTTCAAACAGATGGAGCTTTTTAAGCAGTCGCTGCTCCTCTTCAGTTGTGAGTAAGTATAAATTATCAATGCTTGGTTTTAACTTCTCTTCTTTCACTGTTTTTATAATAGAACAAATCCTTGCATGTGCGTACTGCAAATAAAATACAGGGTTATCATCCGATTGCTTTTTTGCAAGCGTTAAATCAAAATTCATGTGCGAAGATATTGAGCGCATATTAAAAAAGTAACGCACTACATCACTGCCAACTTCGCCAACAAGTTCATCGAGTGTAATATAATTTGCTTTTCGAGTGGACATCTTAACAATTTCATCACCCTCCATTATTGTAACAAACTGGTGAATTAGTACCTTAATTTTTGTGTCATCGTAACCCAAAGCTTTAACACCGGCTAGTACATCAGGAAAAGTAGCAGCATGATCGGATCCAAAAAGATCAACCATCAAATCGTAACCTCGTTCAAATTTAGTTATGTGGTATGCAATATCCGGCAGCCTATAAGTGGGTTCACCTGTTGCTTTAATTATTACCTTATCTTCCACACCACCTAATTCAGAAAGTTTTAGCCATGTTGCATTATCTTTTTTATATGACAATTCTTTTGAACTAAATTTCACAAGCAATTTATTAATTCTTCCATCTTCATAAAGAGTATTTTCATTATAGAATACTTTATGAGTGATACCTATTTTCTTTAAACTATTTTTTATGTCTTGAAATATTTCTGCTTCCGCAATCTCTTTAAATTTACCTTCCGGAGGATCTTCATTTAATTTATCGCCAAATTCATTAAATATATTTTCTGCAATTTCTTTAATGTAGGTACCCTGATAATAATCCCCAGGAAAATTTATTACCTCACCTAAAAGCTCCAAATACCGGAGCTTTACAGAATCGCCAAGTGTGCGCATTTGTCTGCCAGCGTTGTTAAAATAGTACTCCCTGTCTACATCGTAACCAATCCATTCAAGTAAATTAGCGACTGTATCACCTACTACGGCATTTCTTCCATGCCCAACAGTTAATGGTCCTGTTGGATTTGCAGAAACAAATTCAACGTTTGCTTTTTTGCCTATGTATTTTGATGATCTGCCGAATGAATCATTTTTAGAAATAATTTCTGATGTAATTTCTGCAACAAATTCAGGTGTGAAGAAAAAATTTATAAAACCGGGTCCGGCAATTTCAGTTTTTGAGATAATTTTTACATTTAAAGAAAGACATGAAATTATTTCCTGAGCAATTTCTCGCGGATTCTTTTTTAACTTTTTAGAAAGAAGCATTGCAGCATTGCAGGATAAATCGCCGTGACTCTCAATTTTTGGACTATTAAAAGCAAGGCTTATTTCATTTAAGAAAGGAAGCTTTTGCCCTGCCTCAGTAAAAATTTTAGTTAGATACTTTTTCAAGGATTAACTTTAAATTGATTGCAGCGCAAAGTTAAGCATTTTTTTAAAAGAAGTGGCTGGCTAAAAACTTTTTACCCATTTTTATTTTTCCTGATTTATATTACTTAATTCTTCATCAATTACTTTTTCGGTTGGAGCATCTCCCCAAAGTTTTTCAAGATTATAAAAATCCCGTGCATCTTTTTTAAAGATATGAACTACAACATCAACATAATCGAGCAAAACCCAGGATAGTGCTTTAAAGCCTTCTTTATGCCAGCATTTTATACCCTCCTCACTTAGCTTTTTATCGATCTGATCTGCAATGGCTTTTACCTGCACATCTGAATCTGCGGAACATATTACAAAATAATCAGCAAACGAAGCGAGCTTGCGCAAATCCATAATCAGAACATCATATCCTTTTTTGGTAAAAACTTGTTGTGCAATTTTTGATGCAAATTTTCCTGAATCCAAATTAAGACCTCTTTTTTAAAGGGATGATCTTTGAATAATCTTTACCGAGAATTATTGTAACGTCCAGTAAATAATCTTTATTAATTTGCTGAATGACATTTGAATTTTTTAGTCCGATTGAATCTGCAATTATTTTTGCATAAAACATATTTTCGGTTCTATCAATTAAAATTGATTTTTCAATTTCAAAAGATCGGTAATTTCCAATATTAACCACGTCAAAACCTTTTTCGCGAAGGTAAACAGTAAGTTTATCCGCAATTCCGTTAACACCGCAGCCGTTTAATACTTCAACCTGTATATTCGCCTTAAGCGAATCTGATTGATTATTATTTTGACTCTCGGAACTAAACAGCTCAAGCTTTGCGACTAAGATGTAAATCAAAAATAGATTAATAAGAAAAAGTGAAATGATGAAAAAATTTTGAGGCAGTGAAATGGTATTTCTATTTGCTGCGAATTTGTTCGTTGTTCTTTTCTTTACCACTAATTAAGTTTAAACATTCTATTCATTTTCAAATGTTGCTTCATCCTTAAACGAATTTTGAATACCGCCGATAAACGGCGAGTAATAATTAAAGTATGGATTATAATAGCCATAACCGAAAGGCATATTTCTGTATTGCAAGTGAACTGAAAAATCTTTCCATGGTCTGTAATTTACCGAGGCATTGCTTATGTAAATACCTGATATATTTTTTTTAAAAGTATCTCCCAAAGTACTATACGGGGAGTGCACAACACTTACATCGAGTTGAACGTTTAAATTATCCATCAACCTGTAAAACATGCTATTTGTGTATGAAGTAAGTGAAACGCCCTGCCCTGCAAACGTAGAATAACTAACGTTAAATGAGTGGCGCATAAGGAAATTATCAGGGTTAATGAACCCAAATAAATAATTCTGATCCTCGGATATTATACCTTCTTTAACACTGTGTTTCTGAGAACCATCATCTCTAAACTGTCCAAATACAGAGACGGAAATTATCAATAACAAAATTACAACTGAATATTTCATTTTAAATCCATTTTTAACTGCTGAATTTTAGTCATTAACAGTTCTAAAATCAAGAGATAATTTTAATACAACGCTTATTTTCTAATGAATTTTTAATATTTTTCAACAAATAATTGAAAGAACTTGCAGCTTCATTTTTAATATAGCTTATCTTTATACAAAAATGAAAATTATAATAATTGATAATTACGATTCTTTCACTTTTAACCTTGTGCAGCTTATTGGAAAAGGCAAGCGTCAATTAGAGGTTATTAGAAATGATGAAATGAGTGTAAATGATGTTAAATCTCATAAACCTGATAAAATAATTATATCACCCGGACCAGGCAGACCTGAAAATTCAGGTCTTTCACTAGAAGTAATAAAAATAATTGGAAAAGAAATTCCAATTTTAGGTGTATGTCTTGGTATGCAGGCAATATGTTATTCATTTGGAGCTGAGATTATTAATTCAAAGCAAATTTTTCATGGAAAAACCTCACTTATAAAACATAATGGCTCAGGAGTTTTTAGTAATCTTTCACAGGATTTTGAAGCAATGCGTTATCATTCACTTATGGTAAAAAGAAATACTCTCCCAAAAGAAATTGAAGTAACCGCCACCACGCAGAACGGAATAGTTATGGGAGTTAAGCATAAAAAATTCCCAATGGTGGGTATACAATTTCACCCTGAATCCATTTTAACTTTTGTGGGTCGACAAATAATTAATAATTGGATCGAGCAAAATAATTTCAATTATTAAGGACCTATTAAACTAAAACAATCATTTCAATCTCAACAGCAGAGTTTAAAGGCAATTCATTTACACCCACAGCACTGCGAACGTGTTTACCATTTTCACCAAAGATTTTTTCAAGTAACTCAGAAGCACCGTTGGCAATTTTTGGTTGAGCTGTAAAACCATCAGCACTGTTTACAAAAACTGTAAGTTTAACGATCTGTTTTATATTATCAAGATTTCCAACAATGCTTTTTACCACGCTTAAGCAATTAATTAAACACAGCTCAGCGGCTTTACGTGCATCATCTTCCGTTAAATCTTTTCCTACTTTGCCTGCATAAACAATATTCCCATCTGCAATCGGAACCTGTCCGGATGTAAAAACTAAGTTGCCAACTATTTTAGCAGGAATATAAGCAGCCAGTGGTTTTGGCGCCGGCGGTAATGTAAAACCAAGCTTTTTTAATTTCTCCTCATTCATTTTTCACCCGATTTATTTCAATAATGATATTTTTAAGTAAATTTGAATTGTTGAGAACATCAAAATATTTGCTGATTAAATATAAGGATTGCCAAATGACCGAATCAAAGTTTAGTGAATTTGTGGATATTGTAAAAAGATTGCGAAAAGAATGTCCATGGGATCGAGAACAAACGAACGAATCAATTAAAGCTGCTACTATTGAAGAAGCTTACGAAGTTGTTGAAGCCATTGATAAAAAAGATTACGACGATTTAAAAAGTGAACTCGGGGATTTACTGCTGCACGTTGTCTTTCATACAATTATTGCTTCAGAAACACATAATTTTACAATTGATGACGTAATTAATTCAATCAAAGATAAATTAATAAGAAGGCATCCACACGTTTTTGGAGAAGTAACAGTTTCAGGTTCCGAAGAAGTAAAGAAAAATTGGGAAGAAATTAAGTTAAGCGAAGGAAGAAAATCTATTTTAGATGGTGTGCCTGAAATTCTGCCTGCTTTGCAAAGAGCACATAGACTGCAGGAAAAGGCTGCTAAAGTTGGCTTCGATTGGGAAAAGAAAGAAGATGTTTGGAAAAAAGTAATTGAAGAAATAGAAGAAATGCACGAAGTAGAATTGAAAAGACATAATTCGAAAGATAAAAATTCAGGAGTTACTTTATATGAAATTTTAGAAAATGAAGTGGGTGATGTGTTTTTTGCACTTGTTAATTATGCCAGGTTTTTGGGTGTAAATCCTGAAAATGCGTTAAGAAGAACCAATACGAAATTTATAACCCGATTTAACTACGTTGAAAAACGATTTTCAAAATTGGGTAAAAAAATTAGCGAATCGAAATTAGAAGAAATGGATAAATACTGGGAAGAGAGTAAAGAATTTAGTTAGTATGATTATTCGTATTGCTAAATTTTTCGTAGGCATCAATTATATCTTTAACAAGCTTATGCCTAACAACATCAGACTTATCAAAATAGGCAAACGCAACACCTTCAACATTTAATAAAATATCTTTTGCCTGTACTAAACCGCTAACCTGTTTTGCAGGCAAATCAATCTGTGTTATATCTCCGGTAACTATCGCGCGGGAGTTTGCACCTAATCGCGTTAAAAACATTTTCATTTGCATAGTAGTTGAATTCTGTGCTTCATCTAAAATAACATAAGCATTGTTAAGAGTTCTGCCTCGCATATAAGCGAGTGGTACTATTTCGATTGTTCTTTTTTCAATATAGCTGCGTAATTTTTCAGAGGGAATCATATCATCGAGTGCATCATAAAGAGGACGAAGATAGGGATCAATTTTTTCTCTAAAATCACCGGGTAAAAAACCCAAACTTTCACCGGCTTCTACAGCAGGACGGGCTAAAACTAGTTTTTTTACAATTCCCCTTTTTAATGCAGAAACCGCAACTGCAACTGCAAGATATGTTTTACCTGTTCCGGCAGGACCGATTGCAAAACAGATATCATTTTTGCGAGTAAGATTTAGATAATTTATTTGTCCCGAAGTTCTAGCTTTTATTACATCCTTTTTAGTATATAGAACTATACTGTCAAATTCTTCATCATCAACAATTTCTTTTCCTTCAATAGTAAGATTTAAAATAGTTTCAACATCATTTGAAGACAATTTCCCGCTTGTATTAAGCACATATACCATCTCTTTAAATATCTTTTCTAATTGCTCAACCTCTTCAATAACACCCTTTAATATAATGCTCTCACCTCTAGCGGTAATAGTTGTGTTGAAACGATCTTCAAGTACTTTCAAGTTTGAATCGTTAAAGCCTAGAAAGCTTAGCATATCCACATTATCAATTATTATTTTCTTTTCAACTGCAGTCATGATAAAGTTTAAACAGAAAAACCCTCATCCTGCAAAAGGATAAGGGTTTTTCAATTAGAAATATTTATTTAGCATTAAAAAGATGTTTATTGAACCGGAGCCGGTTTGTAATTTCTTCTTAGTCTTTCGTATTTATCCTTTTCTTCCTGGGTCAATGGTGGAATCTGGAATACCTGATCAGGATAAATTAAATCCGGATTCTTAATCTTATCACGATTTGCTTTATAGATTACAGGCCATGCAAATCCGTTTCCGTAGTGCTCTTTCTTTCTAGCAATTCCCCAAAGATGATCGCCTCTAACCACTTTGTAAGCAATTACAGGAGGAGCATCTATCCACTCATCAAGAGCTTTTTGCATTTTGTTGTGAACTTTATCAAAGAATTCAGGTAAAGCACTAATTTTGTTCATCTTTAAGGCATCAAGATCAGCTTGTCTGTCGGCTTTTGGACTTTCTTTTCTTTTAATTTTACCGTCTAATTCGTTTACCGCTTTTCTAAAATTTTCAACATCGCTTCTGGTTGCACCAACTAATGCATAAAGTTCATCTATACATTCTTCCGGATCTTGCAAGCCAGCTAATGTTGCATTAAGATTGTCCATATCAGCATTAAGCGCTTCGATTTCAGACATCAAAGCTTGTTTTTTTCCCGTTAGCCGGGTCATTTCAGCTTCCCATTCTTCAACTGTCATTTCTTCCTGCGCAAAGGTAGAAAGAGAGAGTACAAATACAAGGGAAACTAAAGCTACTAAGAAATTTTTGAGTTTCATTTAATTACCTCCAATTTCAATTTGATTATTTAATTTCAATTACTTACCAGAAGGCAGCTTTTGTAAGTTAGCCCTTGTTTCTTCTTTTTGTTTATTGCATTCAGCGAGTTTACGATTGATCGTCTGAATTTCAGATTCGAGCTGGGCTCTTTCATCTTTAAGCTGATTTGCCTCTGCTTCAAGAGACTTTACTTCCTGCCTTAAAGCATCAAGCTCAGCTAATTGAGCTTCGCTCAGTCCACCACAACCAGCAAATAATGCTGCGCTTAAAAACAGCACTACTATGAAAGCTGGCAATTTGAAGTTCTTAAGTAGGCTCATATGTAACCTCCGATTATTTATGTTTGTTAATATTGGAAATTGTAAATAGGGAATTTATTCCTTTTTCAAAACTACAACAGATAAACATGTAGCAGAAAATTTAACACATCTATATACTTAAATACCGCAAAAAATTCAAATAATATGATTTTTAATTTATTAAATCAGCCTTTTTTCCACGAAACTTGTATAACCCTCACTTGCTACAATCAGGTGATCAAAAACGGGAATATCCATCAATTTTCCAGCTTCAACTATTTTTTTGGTTATCGAAATGTCTTCATTGCTTGGCTCTAAATTGCCGCTTGGGTGATTATGAATAAGAATTATACTTGCCGATAGACAATCTATTGCAACTTTAAATATCTCCCTGGGATGAACAATACTTGAGTTTAAATTTCCAATTGAAATTGTTTCATGCTTTATTATTTTATTTGAAGAGTTAAGACAAACAACTATAAATCTCTCTTTCAACTCATCTCTAAGCAGCGGAATAAAGATTTCAGCTACATCCTGCGGTGAGGTAATTTTCTTATTGGAGAGGAATCTTGCTTGCGATTGAATTCGTCGGCTTAATTCGAATCCAGCGGCAAGTGTTGCTGCTTTATCTTTTCCAATACCGTCAACTTTTTGGATAGAATCAACTGATTTTGCAGCCAGTGCAGCTAAAGTTCCTTCGTTCTTTAATAGTTCTCTTGCTATTTCCAGAACAGATTTTCCCTTTTTCCCTGTCCTGAGCAAAATAGCAATTAACTCTGCATCCGATAGACTATTAGCACCGCGTAACAATAATTTTTCCCTCGGACGATCATCAAGCGGTAAATCCTTTACGGTATTTTTTCCTTCCTCAGTCAAAACTAATTTTCGTTTAGACGAAACTTATCAATCAATTCAAATACACCATCTTTATAACGCACAATATTCAGAAACTTATTTATCCGCTTTTCATCCATAGAAATATTATTATGGTAACCAACAGTAGTAATTCCAGAAATCATTTTAGATATAATATTAGTTCTTGTTGGTTCAATATTTCTCATTACTGTTAATAAATAACGTGCTGCATCGTAGCCATAGAGAATGTTCCTATTAATGTCCCTTCCAGTAGTAGAATTAAAGTCAGAATTAAAATCATGATAATCATCACCTTGATAATCAAAAAAATAATCAGTGGTAAAGGTTAAATTATTACTTAATGAGTGTGAAGTCTCAAATCCTTTTGCAGTCAGCCAATCCTGGTTACCATAAATTGGTATATTAAAGTTATATCTAACAAATCCTGCCAATATAATTGGTGCAATTGAATTTTCACTCAGGGGTATGTAAACCCCTTCTATAAACATTGAATCAGCCACTATCCTTCCGATCTGCACCTCAAATGAGATACTGTCGTCTTTGTAAGTTTCTTTCCTGAATATCGTTCCACCAAGTTTTTCAAATTCTTCTGCAAAGTTTGCGGCAAGTAAAGGGGAATATCCTTCAATTGAATTTAATATAGAAATTTTTCTTTTGTTTTCTACAAAAAACAAGTATTGAGCCATTGCTCTTCCACGAACAGAAAATGAGGGATTTGCTTGAAAAAATTTTTCACTGATTTCTGTGAGATCATCATCCGTTGCCGTAGGCGAAATTATAGGAATGTTGTACTTATTTGATTCCTGTAAAGTTGCTCTAACTTCATTACTATAAATTGGACCAAGTACTGCCCTTATTGCAGAAATAGATGAAAATTCATTAACGATATTTCTAACTTTATCTGCATCACTTTTTGTATCTCGAATAAGCAATCCTATTTTTTCTTCTCTTGTCTCGTTGAATTCATGCAGGGCAAATTTTATTCCTTCTAGAATTTCTACTGCGGTTTCGGATGTATATTCACCAGTTATGCTGGTTTCGAGCGGAAGCATAACACCAATTGCTGTTTTAGTACCTCTTTCACTGCTGTAATCAAGTTGAGAATCAACTAATCGTTTTGCTTCATCATATTCTTCGGAATCAGGATATTTGTTCATCAAATCATTAAAAACACTTTTAGCTCCAAACACATCGCTAGATTTTAAAAGCTCTTTTCCCATCTGAAGCAATATAAAAGCTTTTACTTCAACTCCAGTAAACGAATTGTACAGTCTTTGCAGTTGATTTTCAGTCAAATAATTGAATGCAATGGCTTCCGCGAATTTTTTAGCTTTGCTTTTATATTCGTTTGAAGCCGTTAAATCAATTATAGAGGCAGACTCACGAAAAGCATTATAATAATTAGCTACTTCAAAATAGTATTTTGCAAGAAAAATTTTCATCTCATCCAGATACCGGCTGCGGGGATATTTTTCTAAAAATCCTGTTAAAACTTTTTTTGCACTTTCAAAATTTTCCTCTTCAAAAAATATTTTTGCTTTAAAGAATTCTGCCGCAGTCGTTTTTGAATTGTATTCATTTTCATTTATAATTTTATCAAATATCGCCAGTGCCTGCTCATAATCGCCTGTATTAAACATGCTAACAGCTAAACGAAATTGCGAATCAATTGTACCTTCCGAGTAGGTTTGTGCACGATTGAAAAATGAAATCGAAAGAACTGCGAAGAGTAGAATAATGTATTTATGCATCAGAAGCTGTAATTGAGTTTATTAATTTTGATAGTGTTTTTTTTCTTTGTGATATGTCTGGATTCTGTAAAGCATCTAACAAAGCTAAATGAGTTTTAGTTGAAGCAGATTGTTGTAATTCCAAAAATTTATTTAAGTGACTTTCCGCTTTTTCAAATTCTTCACATTCAATATATATTTTACCTGCCCAAGATTGCAATTCTGGCTCTTTTGAATTTAGTTTCAATGCACATTCTATTGCTTTAGCTGAATGCGAGTGCATTTTTAACTTGTATAAAATTTTTGATTTGACAAAATGTAATTCCCAAAAATCATTCAACAGAATCTCCGCTTTGCGAATATATTTCAATGCATCTTCAAAACGATTAAATAAATATTCAATCTTTGCTAAATACAAATATGCTTCATGAATGAGTTCAGGCTGTTCATTGGAAATGATGAATCTCAGCAAGTGCATTTTTGATAGTTCGTGTTCGTTAAGATGAAAGTATGCATCTGCAATCAATAGCGATACTAAAGGTTTTTCTTCAGGAGATAAGTCAATAAGTACACTCAACGCGTCATTCCACAACTTATTTCTGATAAAAAATTGACCACTGCTTATCGAGAGATCCGTGTTTTCAGAATTTAAGTCTAATCCTGTTTTATACACATCTATTGCCGAATCAATTTGTTCTGTCTTTTCGTAAAGAAGAGCAAGCCGGATAAATGAATCAATAAAATCAGGATATTCTTTAATCAATGAATTATAAATTTGAATTGCATGTAAATATTTACCAGATTTTTCGAACTCGACAGCTTTTTTAATTTTATGTTCTAAACTATAATCCAAAGTAAAAAATCACTCCCATTCAATAGTTGCAGGTGGTTTTGAGCTAACATCGTAAACCACTCTATTAACACCGCGCACTTTATTAATAATTTTATTTGCAACTTCCGATAAAAAGTCGTGATCGAACGTAAACCAATCTGCAGTCATACCATCCTGTGAGGTTACAGCACGTAGTGCAAGTACAAATTCGTACGTTCGTGAGTCTCCCATAACTCCTACTGTACTTACCGGTAACAACACTGTAAATGCCTGCCAGATAGTGTTATACAAACCTTCGGCTTTAATTGAATTTATAAAAATGTCATCGGCTTCACGTAAAATATCCAGTTTTTCTTTTGTTACTTCTCCCAAAATTCTAACAGCCAAGCCGGGACCCGGGAACGGATGCCGTCTAATGAATTCATCCGGAACTTTTAAATTTTTACCAACATCTCGGACTTCATCTTTAAACAGCTCGCGGAACGGTTCAATTAATTTTAAATTCATTTTTTCCGGTAAACCGCCAACGTTATGATGAGTTTTTATAGTTGCAGATTTCCCTTTAACAGAAACTGATTCTATTACATCGGGGTATAACGTTCCCTGGATTAGATATTCAACTCCTTTAATTTTTACAGCTTCTTCCTCAAAAACTTCTATAAAAGTTAATCCTATGATTTTTCTTTTTTCTTCGGGGTCGGTAATACCTTTTAGTTTACTTAAAAATCTGTCTGCAGCATCAATATGCAGGTAATTTAACTGAAGTTTGTCTTCAAATAATTTTCTAACTTTTTCGCTCTCATTTTTGCGCATCAATCCATTATCAATATGAATGCAAAATAAATCACCTTCGATAGCTTTATTAATAAGCACAGCTGCAACGGTAGAATCAACACCGCCACTTAATGCACAAATGGTCTTTGAACCGCCAATCAGTTCTTTAATTTCTTTTGATTTTTGCTCAATAAAATTTTCAGATGTCCAATCGTTTTCGCAATTACAAATATCTATTACAAAGTTTCTTAATATTTTTACCCCCTCTTCTGTGTGAACAACCTCAGGATGAAATTGTAAACCATAAATGTTTTTCGAAGTATTTGAAACCACACAAATAGGTGAATGATCTGATTCGCCAACGACTCTAAATCCCTGGGGGAGCTCCGTTAAATAGTCTCCATGGCTCATCCAAACAACAGAAGCATCTTCTACATTTCTCAATATATCTGAGTCATCAATATTTCTTAAAATCGATTTGCCGTATTCCCTGTCAGCAGCGGGCTCAACTATGCCATTAAACGTTTTGCAAATAAATTGTAGGCCGTAGCATATTCCGAGAACAGGTATTCTGAGATTAAAAATTTCTGAATCAATTATTGGGGCATCATCATCGTAAACACTCATTGGTCCACCCGATAAGATTATCCCCTTTGGGTTTAAGTTTTTTATTTCATCAATTGAAATTGAGTGAGGATGAATTTCAGAATAAACTTTTGCTTCTCTTATGCGGCGGGCAATAAGTTGAGTATACTGCGAACCAAAATCAACAATTAATATTGAATCCCTTAAGTGCATATGTGATATTCTAAATTACACTGTTCTAAATAAAAAAGAAAGCCCGTGGTGAAACGGGCACTATAAAAAGTAAAATTTTAATTTTAAAATATATTTTTTTACTGTCCAATTAAAGATTTATATGCAGCAGCATCCAATAGTTCATCCAGTTCCGCAGGGTCATTTAATTCCACCTTTATCATCCAGCCTTCACCAAACGGATCCTGATTAATTAATTCTGGTGAATCTGCAAGTTTTTTATTTATTTCAATAACTTTTCCGCTAAAGGGACCGTAAAGATCGCTAACGGTTTTTACTGCTTCAATAGTTCCGAATGCTTTACTTTTACTTATTTCGGATAAACTGGCATCGATATCAACAAAAACAACATCACCCAGTTCACCCTGCGCATAATCTGTAATGCCAATTGTGCCAACATTGCCATCAATGCGAACCCATTCGTGATCGTTTGTGTATTTTATATTTTCCGGCATGCTCATTTTTCCCTCAATTTTTATTCAAGTTAAAATATTTATTCATCAAAATTGAATGACTCTAAAAAACTTGTATCAAAATTACCACTTTTAAATCTGTCATCCATCAATACTTTTAGATGGAAAGGAATTGTGGTTTTAATACCTTCAACTATAAATTCTTCTAAAGCTCTTCTTGCCCTGTTTAAAGAATGCTCCCTGTTTTTTCCCCACACAATAAGTTTAGCAATTAAAGAATCGTAATATGGTGGTATAGTATAAGATTGATAGATATGCGAATCTATACGCACACCATAACCACCAGGAAAGTGGAGTGAAGATATTTTTCCCGGTGAAGGTCTGAAACTATGATGAGGATCTTCTGCGTTTATTCTGAATTCGATGGCATGACCAACAGGTTTTTTTGGTTTTGATTCAATTTTTTCACCTGCAGCTACTAATATTTGCTGTCTTATTAAATCAACGCTGTAGACAAGTTCTGTTACCGGATGCTCAACCTGTATTCGGGTATTCATTTCCATAAAATAAAAGTTACGGTGCTTATCTAGCAGAAATTCGATCGTACCTGCACCTTCATAGTTTACTGATTTGGTTCCTTTTACTGCGGCTTCTCCCATTAGACCTCTCAATACTTCATCAACGGCAGGCGAAGGAGATTCTTCAATTAACTTTTGATGTCGGCGTTGAACTGAGCAATCTCTTTCACCATAATGGTATGCATTTCCGTGGGTATCACCCATAACCTGTATTTCGATGTGCCTGGGATTTTCGAGAAACTTTTCAACATATACATCAGCATTGCCGAAACCGGCTTCTGCTTCAGAACGTGCCATCTGAAAAGCTTTATCGAATTCTTTTTCATTCCAGACTATGCGCATTCCTTTTCCGCCACCACCTGCAGAAGCTTTAATTATTACCGGATAACCAATTTCAGCAGCAACCCGTTTACCTTCATCGGTATCTTCAATTACTCCATCGCTGCCGGGAATAACAGGGACACCATTTTTATTCATGGTCTCTTTTGCAAACGATTTATCTCCCATTGCACGAATCATATCAGGAGACGGTCCAATAAATTTTATATTTGATTCGAAACAGATTTCAGAAAAACTTGCGTTTTCAGCTAGAAAACCATAGCCTGGATGAATTGCGTCGGAGCCTGTAACCTGTGCCGCAGAAATAATGGAAGCGATTTTTAGATAGCTGTCTTTTCCAAAAGGAGGACCAATGCAAACAGCCTCATCGGCAAAAGTGACGTGTAGAGAATCTTTATCAGCCTCGGAGTAAACAGCCACAGTTTTAATCCCCAACTCTTTACAGCTTCGGATTATTCGCAAAGCTATTTCACCCCTGTTAGCTACTAAAATTTTTTGAAACAAAATTTATCCGGTATGTATTTCTGTTTTAACTTAACTCAATTAAAAATAACGGCTGATTATATTCAACCGGTTTACCATTTTCAGCTAATATTTTAAATATTTTTCCATTTACATCTGCTTCAATTTCATTCATTAATTTCATTGCTTCAACTATACAAAGAACTGTACCGGGTGATACGTCCGCCCCAACCTGCACAAATGGATCATCGTCAGGCGATGGTGACCTATAAAATGTTCCAACTATTGGTGATCTGATTTCGTGAACATTTTTAGGAATTTTTTCTTCTTCTTTTATCGGTTCAACTGTAGCCTCTGTATTATTCTTCACAGGAGCTCCAGGAATTACTTGTTGTACTTCAGCATTGGGAACCTGCATTGGTGATATTACCTGTGAGTTTCTAATTTTCTTCGCAATTTTAATTCGTACACCATCCTGTTCTATTTCTAAATCAGTAACACCACTGGTATCTAAAATTTTTACTAGTCGTTTAATAAGATTTAAATCCATGTTTTAACCTTTATTAGTTAAGATTTTACTCTCTCAGCATAGGCTCCTGTGCGTGTATCAACTTTAAGCAGGTCGCCTTCCTCAATAAAAAGAGGAACATTTATTTGAATGCCTGTTTCCAGCCTTGCACTCTTTACAGCACCTGTAGCTGTATCGCCTTTAAATCCCGGCTCGGTTTCTACAACCTTCAAATAAGTAAAAACAGGAATTTCAACTGAAATAATTTCTGAGCCGTTGAATAATATATCAATTTCTTCGCTTTCTTTCAGAAAACTAACTCCATCACCAAAAAGCGCAATTGGTATATTCATTTGCTCATAAGATTCATTATCCATGCAAACAAGCGAATCACCTTCGCGGTACAAATACTGGTATTTTTTTCTTTCAACTCTTACAATATCAACTTTTTCACCAGCTCTGAATGTATTATCCAAAACTTTACCCGTTTTAAGATTTTTCAAAGTGGTTCTTACAAAAGCACCACCCTTTCCTGGTTTTACGTGTTGAAACTCTACAATACTGAAAAGATCGTTCTTAAACTTTATTATTAATCCGTTTCTAAAATCTGAAGTGCTAGCCATTAAAGTCGTTGCCCGTTATTTAATTAAAATTTAAGTGAAAATAAAATGATTGAATAAATTTAAGAAAGTTTAAATAAACAATTTTGTGGATTCCCAAAAATTTATTGCTGAATTTGAGCCAAATACTTATTTACTTCTCTGCCTGCAACGGAAGTTCCGTAATCATCTTTAACCTGATTAAATAGTGCTTCTGCTTCCTCCATATTTCCAATTTCAAGATAATAAATTCCAGCGTTTAGCAAGTAATTAGGATTCTCAGCATTTAATTTTGATGTTTTTGCGGCACTAAGATACATATCCGCTGCTTTTTCATATTCCCCCAATGATGCATAATATCCTGCTCTTCCCGCAAGCGCTGCGGCTTTTAAGTAGTCAATACTTCCACCATAATCTTCATAGTACTTAATTGCTTCCTCCTCATTTCCTAAATATGAGTAAGCGTTGGCAAGATAAATTTTAGCAGTTTCTCCATTTTCAGTGCTACCATATTCTTCAATAATTCTTTTTAAACCAATAATGTTTGTTCCCTGCCTTCCCTCAATTGCTTCCAAATATGACCCTTGTTCATAAAGTGGCAATACTCTGGATAATTCAGTTCCTGCTTTTAAATTATCTTCTGTTTTTTGGTTGATATAAAAATAAACTGCGGCTATAGCCACAACCGCAATAGCACCGTATGTAAAAACTTTATTTTTATAGTCTTCAAAGAAATTTGTGGATTTATTTATGAAGGTTACGAGCTTATCTTCTTTTAACTCTTTTTTGGAAAGTTTTTTCTTTTTCTGAAGCATTAATGAATCCTTATTTTATTAAATAATCTAGTAAATCCTTGCAAAAATAATGGTTTATTGAACAATCTGCTATTTTAAATTGTACGCCCAGGAGGACTCGAACCTCCAGCCTTTGGAACCGGAATCCAACGTTCTGTCCAGTTGAACTATGGGCGCAATTAAATTCCGATGCGGATATGATTTGAAAATATCCAGGCTTTGCCAAAAAAGTAAATTTCTACCCTGAAAACACCATTTTCTTTTACTGAATACTCTGCCGTTTTTGATTCAAATTCTGAAACTATTTCACCGTTTCTTATAAATCTAATTTCAGCAGATGGAACCGGTAAAGTTACGTATAATACTGTCTTATCAGAAGATTTAACCGTATCGCCCATATGGTATTTCTTATTACCAATCTTTGCAAAAAATTGAAATCCTTTTGAATCTGCATGGTAATCATTGGCAAAAAAACATCTGCCATCTGCAAGAGCTTTTAGAAGCATTTTTTTTGATTTGTTCAGTTTTTCCTTTGCATTGCCTCTGACTAAAGCTTTCGGTAAAAGTATGTGAGTACGAATAGATTTAAACAAAACTTTATAAGGAAAAATTTCGACTTCAAAAAAACCAAATAGATTTTGCTTGTGTGCATGTGCATCCACACCGCCAATTCCAACAACTTTCCGTTTTTGGTTTAAATCATCCCACAGCTTTAAAGTTTCCTTTGGTGGAGCGACAATGGAACGTAAAGGATGCAGAAACGATTGATATTTGTTCTGCTCGGTTAAGTTTTCCATCCACTCAGACATATGATTCCAAACTTCGATTCCATTAAAATCTTCAGAGTTCCAAGCAATCCAAGGATAAGGGGGATGCTCTTTCATATGATTTCGCTTTTCGTGCGGGTGAGCTATAAAGCCTATTCCACCATCTTCTTTTACTTTTTTCACATACTTTTCAGCAGCCATCCTTGTTGAGTACGTTTCATTTATTCCAAAAGCGAGGTAATGATTTTTATTTTCTTTATCATTTATTTCACAACCAATAACGCACAGCGTATTTCCATACCATTTTTCGTAGTCTTCATTCAATCCTCTTAAAGTATTGTGATCAGTAAGAAGAATAAAATCTAAACCCACTTCATCCGCAAAACCAGCAATATCAGGTATTTCGCCTGTGCCATCAGAAAAAACAGAATGTATATGTATTGCGCCTACGTATTCAATCATAAAAATTTATAAATAATTTGGTTTGAAATTAAAGAAGAATAGTAATTAACAAAAATGAGGAATTTTGGTACGAATATTTTTAAGTAAATTATCGTTTATATTACCTGAAATCAACTAATTTTAACCTAAAACAATTCGTGCAGTGTGCTGTACTTTGTGGAATGTTCTTTCGTAAGGTCACTGATTTTGTTAATAAGGATATTTAACCTTTCGTCTTCATTATCGTCAAAATTTTCAAATGCTTCTTCGGATGAAAACAAGTACTGCTCCTGGAATTGATTTGGCTTACCCTTAACCTCATAAACAGAATAGCTTTCTAATCCTTCAGCTTTAACAAGATTTTTTAATTCATTAATTGTACGCAAATATTCATCTTTTTTATCCTCTAAAATTTCGTAGTGAACTGAAAAAATAACCTTAGCCATTTAATCTCCGAATGTTTAACTAGTTTAAAAATTCAATCTCACCGGAAAAAACTATTCTTGCAGTTCCGGATAAAGATATATTTTTTACTTTTTGATTTTCTACATCAAAATTTACAAATAAATTTTCATTCTCTTTCGTAAAAATTTTAATTGGGGGACGCAAATCATTTGTAACATAACTTATGAGAGCCGCTGCTACCGATCCAGTTCCACAGGAGAGAGTTTCAGCCTCGACTCCCCTTTCATACGATCTGATTTTAACTGCTCCATCAATAATTTTAATAAAGTTTACATTTGTACCGCCGGGTGCGAATTCAGGCAGATACCTAATTTCCCTACCCAGACTTTCAACCGGGAGGTTTTCAAATGAACCATCAAAGATAAAATTATTTTCCGGGTCATCAATATTTATTACGACATGCGGTGAGCCGGTATCTGCATAATGAGAATTGATTAATTGATTAGCAGCCTTTACTTTAAAATTATATCTAATTTTTTTGGCTGAGTTTAGATTAAACTTTACATCTTCATTTGATAGAATTTCGCCGTTGTACTCAATACTATTAGATAAAAATTTTGCAGTTCCATTTTCTAGTCTACCGGAGTCAGAAGCATAAAGGATAGCACATCTGGCACCATTTGCGCACAAGCTGCCAGTTGAGCCGTCAGCATTATAATAATTCATGATAAAATCGTATTTGTCAGAGTTATGAATTGTAACTACACCATCGGCACCAATTCCGTTTTTTCTATTGCATAACTTCGGCACTATTTCACTGCTAATATTTAGACCAGGATTCTTCGATTCATCAATAAAAATAAAATCGTTTCCCGTGCCGCTCATTTTGGTAAAGATTATTTTTTTCATTTTCGTGTAGAAATTTACTTCAAGGCTAAGTTGTATGCAATATGGTTCGTGTTAAATGTTTTTAAAGAGTGCAAAATTCGAAGTGTTAAAGAAAGCTGCCCTAAGGGACAGCCTATATAAAATTATTTTAAGATTGTGAAAAACTTTTCATCATCGCAGCAACTTGTTGCGCCTGTTTTGAATTGTATTCAAATGCAAGTTTTTTATGATTAACGATGTCTACAATAGTTCCTATTAAGCCGCCAGTAAAGAAATACAGAATCCCCATCCCAACCTGATTAATAACAAACCTTTGAATACCCGCGATACCAAGCAAACCAACTACAGCAAAAATTAGAAGATTAGTTGGATCTTTTCTTCTTGCCATATAAGCGATTGCAAATTGTTGCGCCTCTTTGTCGCTCATATCTTTTATCAGCTCCTGCACATAAGCCATTTCATCTCCTTCGAGAGATGGCATTAGTTGTAAGACATTTTGCATAGTCTCCTCCGGTTATTTTTAATAAGTGAAATTATCCGATTTAATATTATTAAAAAAGCTAAAATTCCTAATGGGTGTGAATAAAATGATGCTTCAAAATTCCCTCTAAAGAGATAAGAAATTGAATTTCCTAATCCACAGCCGGGACAAAAATCAAATCCTAAATTTGAGATAGGACAGATTGTGAAATGCGTTGCTTCTGGAATGTTAATTACAATCAAATACAAAAGACCACAAATCCAGATAAATGCTTCCAAACCAACATATGCCGATAACTTTTTTATGCTTAAAAAAAGGTTTGAATTTAATCTATTAAGAAATTGTTTTGTATTTATTTCGTTCACATTTTTAGGTTAATTTGTTTCATTTCTAAATAAAACATATCCAAATAGCTCTTTATTTTCAAATTAAGTGGGATGAAAGGTATTATTTTATCGGTAAACAGGTTCTTATTAAATGTAAAGAATTGGTTTGTAATTTAGATTTTAAAAGATGCAGTAAAAAAGGGGAATCAACTATAAAATGTATTATAAAATCTAATAATTCAGTCATTATCATTTCAAATTTAGCGAATCCCAATTATCCAAAACATTTCTTTCACAAAAGCTATTCAATAATTATTCTAGCTGGAGATCCTCCTACTTCGAAGACATCATCTGTTGTGCAAAATACAGCGTACTCATACGTACCTTCCAGTGCATCATCATTTACTTTAAGTTTAAGCTTTTTCCCCTCCTTTAAAAATTTTGTGTAGCCACTTTTAAGACTGTCTTCAGCATCCACTGGATCAAACAATTCTAATGGAAACTGGAAATAAGAATGAGTGCCTTCAACAATCCATGTAATTTTATCTTTCTTTTTTACCTTCACTTCTGATTTTGAATAAATTGGTGGAGGTGGCGGGAGTCGAACCCGCGTCCGAAATTAAGATCCAGAGAACATCTACATACATAGTCTGTTTCATTTTAAACTTTAAGCTGCCAAACAGACAAAGATCACTTAAAGCTTGCCTGCTTAAGAATTCGCGTCATCTGCACAGACAACAGGTTCGGCTATCTTACCTAAACGGCGTTCATCCAAACCCCGGCAAGAGAGAGAATGAAGAACGGCTGCGTATTATTTACGCAGCTAAGGCGTAGTTATATTCGCCAGTTATATTTTTGTTCCCAATTTTTTAACGTGTCTTTGGGGAACACGGTATGCAGTCCAATGTCTCTTTAATCCCGTCGAAACCAAATATTCACCCCCAAGGTGAATTTCCAAATTAAATAACAAAAATTACAGTCAGGATTTTGGATTCCATATGATATCAGGATGGTTTGAGACTTTATTCTCAAAACGTGAAAGAACAAATAGCAGGTCCGATAACCTGTTTAGAAATATAATAATATTATTTTCGATTTTCACCGCATCGTTCAATGCAACAACTTCTCTTTCTGCTCTTCTACAAATTGTTCTGCAAATATGCAAAAGTGCAGCACCTTTTGAACCGCCGGGAAGAATGAAATTTTTTAATTCATCAATTTTCAAATCATAATCATCAATCAACTTTTCAATTTCTTCATAAAATGAAGATGGAGTTCTACTAATATTCAGCTTTTTTGTTTTTTCGTTATTGGGTGTTGCTAAATCTGTTCCAACTGTAAACAAATGCTCTTGAATTTTCTGTAAATCTATTTTTACCTTTTCATCTTTTACTTCTGTAATAGTCAATCCTATATACGCATTAAGTTCATCAATTGTTCCATACGAGTTTATCCTTTGGGAATTTTTACTAACACGTTCACCACCGAAAAGTCCGGTTTCTCCCCCATCACCGGTTTTTGTATAAATTTTCATTTTGTAAAAGGTAAAGAATGTATTTCTACATCTATGGAGTCAGTATCAGATTTTGCTGTAAGAAGATTACCGTTTGTTAAATATGAATTTCGAATATAAGCTAATCCAATTGGTTCGTTCAATCTAAGCGAATGATTTGTTGATGTAATTATGCCAACTTCAGCACCTGATTCATCATACAAAATAAACTGTGTTCCGGGTTCAACCGGTTCCATAAACTTTACCCCTGTAAGTTTTTTTTGAACCTTATCGTACGTTTGAAGTCTGGCAATGACTTCCTGCCCGATGTAACAACCTTTATTAAAGTCTATCCACTTGGTCAGGCCAGCTTCGTGCGGATTGTATTGATCATTTAATTCATTTGGAGCTTCTGGAATCCCCTGCTCAATTCTATAACTCTCGTAAGCCTGTTCGCCAACAAGATTAAAATTAAATATGCCTTTATTCTCCTGTATGTAGTTTATTAATTTTCTTGTATTATCAAAATCTGCAAGAAACCAGAACTTATCAAATTTTCTTTCAGATGTTAATCTTGCTAAAAAGAAAAGTAAATTTTCCGTTTGAACAATTTTAAATGAGTTAGGCTTTATATCACTTACAACTTTACCGCAAATTAACGTTGCAAATGAATCAGCTTGCGGACCGGACAGCTCGAGTAAATTGTATTTAGTATTGGCATCATTTACTTCAACATCATCGGTGATGATATACTTTTTTAACCAGCTTGTTACTTTTAGTTTATTTGCTCTTGATGTAACAAGAATCTGGTAATCTTCAAAATTAAGCATTGTGCTTAAACCAATTATTCTGCCTTTTTCCGATGTGAAAATTGTATTCCTGACACCCTCTTTTGGTAAATCATTTATACTGTTTGTGCCAATTCGATGAACCAGATCCAGTGCATCTTTTCCTTTCAGCTCAATTAAACCAAGATGAGAGATGTTTCTTAAAGATACGCCGTTATATAGCGAATCCATTTCCGCATCCAGATCAGAATAACGGTTAATTATTTTAAAACCATTTATTGAAAACGATATATATCCTTTTGATTCCAGAAATTCTACTAAAAGTGTGTTTTTTTCTTCAATGCTTATCATATTGTGTTTCTAAATTAAGTTCCAATTATAAAAATTAAATCAAATAAATTTAACTAAACTGATTTTTTTAAGAAAGCAAATATAATGCTATTTTAATTCATTTTAACTAAATTTTTAAGATAATGTGCAGAATTAACGTTAGATTTTAATATTGGCGTGTTTGTTTTGAATTTCTAGTGTTTGTGTAAACTTTTTCTTCAACATTCCACACAAAAGCCACAGAATCTTTTATGTATACACGGTCACCTGTATCGTAGTAAACGTATTCATAGTAATCAGGGAATTCATCATTGTTATAGTTAGTAATTTTTCTTTTGAAGTTTATTCCTTCGTAGGTCATGAGCAGATGCGGAGTTTTTGCTAAACCATCAATTATAAAATAGTTGTAATCAATGTGCCCTATTCCCTGTGCATAATGGAAATTTACCTTTACGTACTGTGTATTTTTATACTTCCAATTTTCCAATGAAAAATTATTAAATCCACCATGCGAAGGAATAGGTGTTTCCCAAATGTTTTTAAAGGAGTTTTTTGAACACTCGAACAATGCTAAATAAAAAAATGGTGTGCCTAATTCTGTACTGTCAAGATCAATAAAACTTTGTTCATAACCCACAACATTTTTCATTTCTATCAGCCGTTCATCTGCACCCGATTTTGCAATTACAGCTAATGTGTATCCTTCACCAAAATAAATCACAGCAGATTTTGGTATATCATAAGTTACAGTTTTATCAAAATCCACAATATATGTTCCTTCGGGAAAAGTATTAAGTATAAATTCCTTTAAAGCTAATGTATCGCAAGGAAATCTGTCTGCTGCTGCTTTTTTCTGAAGTTCTAAATTTTTCCTTTGGATTTCTGTATCCTTTTCAGGTAAATAAGCAACTTCCGTTTCCTCCACCTCATTTTTTTTTATTTCAGTGGTGGTGTCATCACAGGATGTGGAAATGATTATAATAATTGTAAGGCCGGTGAAAAATAAATATTTCATTTTATCATTTGTTTGAAGATGAACTATTTAAAATGTCTGTTAAAATTACCTGAAATTTATTTCGAATAAATATCTAAAAAATGTGCGGAACTTAAAATTCCCAAATGAAAATGTGTTAGATTAAAATGTTCATTTGGCGAGTGAAGATTTTCAGAATTTAATCCAATACCCATCATTACAACAGGTGCCTTAAGTTTTTTGCTGAAAACAACCACAATTGGAATCGAGCCGCCTTCGCGCATAAAAACAGTTTTCTTCCCAAACACTTTTGAAAGAGCTTCAGCAGCGGAAACTGTTGCTTTTGCATCCAGCGGTGAAACGATTGGATAAGCACCGTGTAAATCATTTACTTTAACTTTTACAGTTTTCGGTGCAATATTTTTTATGTGTGCTTTAAAAAGCTTTGCAATCTTTTTAGGATTTTGATCAGGCACAAGACGCATACTTACTTTAGCCATTGCTTTGGATGGTAAAACAGTTTTTGCACCATCGCCAGTAAAGCCCCCTAAAATACCGTTGCAATCGAGTGAAGGTCTTGCCCATGTATGCTCGTAAGTAGTATAACCCTTTTCACCTTTCAATTCCTTTACACCTATACTTCGTGCAAATTGTTTTGCAGAAAACGGAAGTGCTTTAAAATTATCTCTCTCTTTTTTTGTGAGTTTAACTACATCATCATAAAATCCCGGAATTGTTATCCTGCCATCCTTATTTTTTAATTTTGATATCATTTCTGCAAGAACATTTATCGGGTTATCAACCGCACCGCCAAATGTTCCTGAATGCAAATCCCTGTCTGGACCTGTAACTTCAATTTGTAAATAACTTAAGCCGCGCAAACCATATGTAAGTGTTGGAATGCCCGGACCAAAAAGAGATGTATCGGAAATTAAAATTGCATCACACCTTAAAATATCTTCATTTTTATTTACGAACTCTTCCAAGTTTTGGCTTCCAATTTCTTCTTCACCTTCTATAATAAATTTTACATTAACGGGAAGTTTTCCAATCGTTTTAAAGAATGCTTCAACACTTTTTATATGAACGTACATTTGTCCTTTATCATCTGTAGCACCACGGGCGTAAATTTTATTACCTTTTATTATCGGTTCGAAAGGTGGAGAATCCCATAAATTAATAGGGTCAACGGGCTGCACATCGTAATGCCCGTAAATTAAAACTGTGGGTTTATTTTTTGCATAAAGCCAATCGCCGTAAACAAGTGGGTGTCCTTTTGTTTGTATCAATTTAACATTTTCGATTCCAGCATCTTTTAGTTTTGATGCTACAAAATTTGCAGCATTGTGCATTTCCTTTTTATGATCTGCAAGAGTACTTATGCTGGGTATTCTTAAAAAATCTTTTAGTTCGTCGACGTATTGTGCCTTGCGTGAGTTAATGTAATTTGTGACCTGTTTCAATATTATGCACTCCTTTTGTTTATTCCAGGTTTAATTTATGAATAATAGGAACAAATTCTGTAAAATTTTTAACTGTTGTAGTATCCAGTCTTTCAAGAATTATGCTGTCGGGCACAAAACGCGAATGCCAGGGATCATCAACTAAAAAAATATTTTTTCTATCGCTCATTGTTAGAGATTCAAGTGAAGCTGTATATTCAAAATGATTGTAAAACGGTATTACAGTTTTTAGTTTTGTTAGTTTACACGATTTAATATTTTTACTGTCATCAAATTTTAGACTGAAGAGTGTTCTGTTATTTCTATCTATTCCCCAAACCAATGAATCAGACTCCGCATACAGTCCGCAAATTGAAACTATGCTATATTCTTTTGTATATATTTCTTTTACGATTTGCAAATCGAATTTAGATACTACCAGCACTAAACTATTACCGCTAAAGGACTTATCGGCATTCAGGATTCCCTCCAACCCTAAAAACAAATAATTTTTACTTACAGCTAATCCTTCATAGCCGATATTTTCTTTTACATATTTTATAAAAATTTCTTTTGGATAAATTTCAATTTTTTCTAAGCTAACTACAAAATTACTTTCAATATTTTTGTCTTTAAATTCTAATCTGTAGATACCATTGTATTTAAGGTAATCAGGACCATTGCCCTCAATCGTTATATAAACTTCGCCGGTAATTTTATCGTAGGCTATTTCTTCAAAATCAATTTTAGGAAATTTATTTAAATAATCTTGAACACTTTCACTAAAATTTATTTTAGTGAAAGTGAATATTGTATCATTTAAAATTTGTAGCCTATGCAGTTTGCCTATATCATCAATCAAAAGAAATTCATCGCTTCCATTTTCATCTTCTGAAATAAAAGTAATACCGGAAGTTTGATCAGTTCTGTAACTCTCATTTTTTAACCACCTTGGGTAATGCTCATTTGGTTTTATAACCTCAGATTGTCGGGTAATACGTGAAGCACAGCTTAGGAAAACAGCTGTAATAAAGATTAGTGATAGATAGTATGTCATAAGCCAGATTAAGATTGAAAATAACTCCCTTCAAAATATAAGTAAAACATTATTGATATTTATTTATCTTCTATGCATTATTGTTAAACGTCAAGTCCTTAGTTATTTTTATTGTTATGATTAAAGACTTATATATTCTTAGAGCACACATACTCCCGTTTTTCTTTTCTGTTCTTACGCTCTTCGGAATTTTGCTATTACAATTTATGATGAAGTTTGCAGACAAACTCGTTGGGAAGGGATTGGATACTTGGCTTATCATTCAATTAATTGTTTTTAATCTGTCGTGGATGCTGGTTCTTGTGATTCCGATGTCTGTACTCGGTGCAACTTTAATGGCGTTCGGAAGCCTATCCCAAAATAATGAAATTACTATTTTAAAATCCTCCGGTGTTAGTATTTACAAAATGATGGCAGCACCATTTCTTGTAAGCATCTTAGTTGCCGTACTTCTTTTTCTATTTAATGATAAGGTTTTGCCGGACGCAAATCATCAGGCAAGAATATTAATGTCGGACATCACACACAAAAAGCCAACATTGTCTTTGGAACCGGGATTTTTCTCACAGGAAGTTTCAAATTATGCTATTCTTGTCAGATCAATAAATGAAAAATCCAATGAGCTTAGCCAGGTTACAATTTACGATTATACAAATCCTGCAAGTATAAATGTAGTCACAGCAAAACGTGGAAAAATTTATTTTTCTTCAGATCAAAAAAATTTAATAATGGATTTGCAGAACGGTGAAATTCATGAATCGGATGTGCAGGATACAAAACTTTATAGAAAACTTATTTTCGAAAAACACAGAATAGTAATGGACGGCAGCCAGTTTTCTTTTCATCAATCGCAAGGTGGATTGAGAGGTGAAAGGGAGCTTGGAGTTGATACAATGAAAGCTATTGTGGATAGTATAAAAAGTGATAAGAATGAGTATTATGCAAATTTAGTTGATTTAAGCAATAAACATTTCTTAATTGACTCCACTTTTATTTTGGATGTAAAACCAAATGTAACCGTGGATGACAAAAAACTTCTATACATCAGAATTTTAAACAAGCTGAACACTGCAAAGAATGTTATCCTTGCAAACTCCAGAAAAATAGAATGGACAAACAGGGAAATAGAGAAATACGAAGTGGAAATTCATAAAAAGTACGCAATACCTGCAGCCTGCATAGTTTTTCTTTTAATTGGCGCACCACTTGCAATTATGGTGAGAAACGGTGGCTTTGGTGTTGCTGCAAGTATCAGTTTGTTGTTCTTTTTAATTTATTGGGCATTTTTAATCGGCGGAGAAAAACTTGCTGAACGAGGCTTTCTGTCTCCATTTTTAGGCATGTGGGCTGCAAACTTTTTATTAGGTGCAGTTGGAATTATTTTAACATACAAAACAAACCAGGAAACAGTTACAATTAGTTATCGCTTTTTCAAAAAATTAATCCCAAAGCGATTTAGATTTGAACAAGTAAATAGTGAAAATAATTGATAAATATTTAATTAGGCTTTTTTTACAAACAGTGTTTTTTGCATTGCTTGCCTTTACACTTGTTTTTGTTGTAATTGATGCAATGGAAAACCTCGATGATTTTATTGATCAGGGTGTATCGCAGTTTAAAATTCTTCACTACTATTTAGTTTTCATACCTGAAATCATTAAACTAATGACACCGGTTTCGGTTTTGTTCGGTGCATTGTTTACTGCCGGTAAGCTTTCTTCTTTAAGTGAATTAACTGCAATAAGAGCCAGCGGTGTCAGCCTGTTTAGATTTATGGCTCCGTTTATTGTTACTGCATTTTTTATAAGCATTTTATCGGTTTACTTTGGCGGCTATGTTGTTCCGATGGCCAACAAAACCAAGGTTTACATCGAGCAGGTTTATCTTAAAAAAGGATTAAGCTACACAGGCAGTAACATTTATTTTCAGGATACAAAAAATAAAATCGTTAGTATTTCATTTTTCGACAGCAACACAAACAGGGCTAATAAAATAAGCATTCAAAGCTTTGATGATAATGATAAAACAAAAATGGTAAATAGAATTGATGCTCAAAAACTGGAATTTGATTCACTATCAAACGCGTGGATTGCTTACAATGGAGTGCAGAGAACTTTTGCAAATGAACGCGAAACCGCAGATTATTTTACCAGTCTTAAGCTGAATAATCTGCAATTTAAACCGATCGACTTATCAAAGAAACAGCAAAAACCCCAGGAAATGAATTTAGACGAACTCTCGGATTTAATTGAGACACAAAAACGTGCAGGCAATAATCCCACAATTGCTCAAATTGAATACCACTCGCGCTTTGCTTTTGCAGTTACAAGTTTAATTATCGTTCTCTTCGGCTTGCCAATTTCGGTTAACAGAAAAAAGAGCGGACTAGCCGTTCAGGTTGGGATCAACCTGCTAATAACATTCATCTATCTCGTGTTTATGAAAGTGAGCCAGGCATTCGGTAAAAACGGTGCACTCGATCCTATTTTAACTGCTTGGTTTGCAAATTTTATTTTTCTTGCAGGAACAGCAATTACACTTCCGAAAATGAAGTATTAATCAATTAGAAAAAAGTATATTGGTGAAAGCAGTAGTATACACAAAATACGGCCCACCGGATGTTCTGCAGATTAAAAAATTAGAAAAACCTATACCTAAAGAAAACGAAGTCCTGATTAAAATTTATGCAACAACAGTTACCGCAACAGACTGCACATTCAGAAAAGGAGAGCCTTTCTTTTCAAGATTATTCACGGGCATAACAAAACCGAAAAATCAAATACTTGGCAGTGAGTTTGCCGGTGAGATTGAATCTACAGGTAAAGATGTTAAATTATTTCAAGCGGGTGACCAGGTTCTGGGAACCACTCCCGGCTACGGTTCATATGCTGAGTACCTATGCCTCCCCGGAAAAGGCGCGACGCTTGCATTAAAAGGGAAAAAATTGAATTTTAAACAATCCATTGCCTGCTGCGATGGTTTTTTAACAGCATTGCCTTTTCTTCGAGATAAAGGAAAAATTAAAAGCGAGGATAAAGTTCTTATTAATGGCGCTTCCGGGAGTGTGGGTTCGGCTGCAATTCAGCTTGCAAAATATTTTGGTGCAGAAGTTACGGGTGTTTGCAGTACAGTAAATTTGGAATTAGTAAAATCTTTTGGAGCAGATTATGTAATTGATTACAATAAAGAAAACTTTATTAATAACGGAAAAAAATATGATATAATTTTCGATACTGTAGGAAAAATTTCATTTTCAAAATGCAAAAGATCTTTAAGCGAAAAAGGAATTTTTCTCGAAGCAGGAATTACAATGACTGTTCTTCCGCAAGTGTTAATTACTTCATTAATTAGCAGTAAAAAAGTAAAAATTATGGCAACTGGTTTGCGCTCTCCAGATGAAAGGACTAATGATTTAAATTTTATAATAGAGCTTGCTGAAACTCAAAAAATAAAACCGGTAATAGATAGGGTCTATTCACTGAAACAAATAACTGAGGCTCACAGATATGTTGATACAGGACGCAAAAAAGGAAATGTTATAATAATTTTTGAACATAAATAAAAATCCATATCGCATCAGAGGAATGTTGTAAAAAACAAAAAATGCCATCCCAATTTCTTGAGATGACATTTTAAATTATTATTTAGGGAAAAACCAGAATTAATTTACCTTCTCAGGCCCTTTCGGAGGCACAAAACCGAAGTGTTGGTTTTGCGGCATTTCAACTTTTATCTCACCGAAACGCGATTCGAATTTATCTATGTTTTCCTTAAGTGCTTTTAGCAGCATTTTTGCATGCTGCGGTGTGGTAATAATTCTTGAAAGCACTTTTGCTTTAGGCACTCCGGGAACGATTCGTGTAAAATCGATTATAAATTCTGCCGGGGAATGTGTAATAATAGCAAGATTGGAATAAATCCCTTCTGCTTCTTTCTCCCCTAATTCAATATTTATCTGCTGTCCTTGCTGCTTAGGTTGATTCATTTTAACCTTTTATCTTAATTCATCAGCTTTTTTAAATGCATTAGTTGCATCTTCCTGCATACCCAACACCGAATATACCTTACCGAGAAGCTCCCATATTTGAACATTCTCTTGGTCTTTCTCGACTACTTTCTCTAGATAGGGTAGTGCCAATTCATATTTCTTTTTGTAGTCTTCACTTATTACACCCTGTTCTTCAGCTTTTTTATTTATATCTGTTCCCCACTTAACATAAGTAACGGCAATATTATAAATTGCGTTTTCGTATTCATTGTCTATTTCAATTGCCTTTAAAAATTGAGTTTCAGCATCTTCATACATTTCAGCTCCAAGAAGTAATACGCCATAGTTGTATCTGTAAAATTTATTATCAGGTTCCTGTTCAACCCCATCTTTAAAGGCATCCATTGCAACATCAATTTTGTTTGCACCTATGTATGAGTTCGACAGTGCAACTAACATATCTGAGTTTTCAGGATACATTTTTCTTCCTTCTTCTAAAACATCAATTGCCATATTGTACATTTTTACAGCTTCAATACTATCCTGTAAGTTCCCGTCATTTTTAAAATCAATCATTTTATTTGAAGCGAGTGTGTAATAAACTTCTCCTAGGTACTGATAACCATCTTCTGATTTTTCAATTTCTACTAATTTTTGTAATGGTTCTATTGATGCCTCGTTATTACCCATTGTAAGATAAACAAATGCAAGACTTCTGTATGTTTCTGCAGAATCAGGTTGCAACATTATTGCATTCTGATATTCGTTAACAGACATATTGTAATACATTTTTGAGCTGTCTGGATCGACAGTTTTGCTACCCCGCTGAAAGAGATTTACACCTTTGTTAAAACTATTTGCCCAATGGTAAGCTCTCGCTTCAGTAATTTCTTTTGAAAACTTATTGCTTATAGCGATGGATTGATCAAATGATTCAATCATTTTTTCCATCTCACCTTTTTCACCAAAAACATATCCCAGTAAATAGTAACCTTCATCGCTTTTAGGATTTTTAGCAACTTCATCCTGCAATACTTCTAATGCCCTATCGAAATTTTTCTGCTGAATATATAATCTTGCGCTTGTAAGCTCGGTAGAAGAACACTGAAACCCCATGAAAGTAATTCCAAATAACAATGCAATTATTAGAAAGAATTTTGAACTTTTCATTTTTTCTCCATCAAAAAAGTGTTAATAATGAATTCAAAATTACCATATTACCTTTGCTTAATCAAGAAAATTGATATCATTCCAATATGTTTCCTAAATAAGCTTTCAAGGGACAAATAACTGCTCATATTTGAGCTTTTAAATTGATTTTCCTTCAGGAATAGGATATTTTTAATCTCTAAAAATGAGGAAAAATTGATTACTGAAGAGATAATCAGGTCCGTTCCCAAAGTGCTCCTTCACGACCATCTGGATGGAGGGTTAAGACCAGAAACAGTTGCCGAACTTGCAATAGAACAGAACTACAATAAACTCCCAACTTCCGATCCGGAAAAATTAGGCGATTGGTTTCACCAGCTTGCTTATAGCGGTAGTTTGGTTGAATACCTTAAAGGATTTACCCACACAACTGCAGTTATGCAATCTAAAGCCGCCCTGGAAAGAGTTGCTTATGAAATGATGGAGGATATGAAAAAAGATGGCGTGTGCTACGTTGAAACCCGTTTTGCACCTGTTTATCATTTAAAGGACAAATTACATCTAGATGATGCAGTAAAAGCTGTGCTAATCGGGCTGGAAAAAGGCAAGAAAGATTTTGGAGTAGGATATGGTTTAATCCTTTGCGGAATGAGAAATATGACCGACACGCTCGAAATTGCTGAACTCGCTGTAAACTTTAGAGACTGGGGTGTAGTTGGATTTGATCTTGCAGGTGAAGAAGGAGGCTATCCACCCAAAAAACACATCGATGCTTTCCACTTTATTCAGCGTGCAAATTTTAATATAACAATTCATGCAGGTGAAGCTTTTGGAAAAGAATCAATCTGGCAGGCTATACAGTGGTGTGGTGCACACAGAATTGGGCATGCGACTCATTTAAAAGAAGATATGATTGTTGATAAAAATGGAAAGGCAATTCGTTTTGGAGATCTCGCACAATATATTCTCGATAAAAGAATTCCTCTTGAAATTTGTCTGTCGAGCAATCTTCACACTGGAGCAATTGATAAAATAGAAAATCACCCTTTTGGAACGCTGTTTAAAGAAAAATTCAGGGTTACAATTAATACCGATGACCGGTTAATGAGCGATACTACTTTAACGAAAGAATTCATGACAGCAGTTAAATATTTCAATCTTACTTTTGATGATATTGAAAAGATAACCATCAACTCGATGAAATCTTCATTTATCCATTATGATGAAAGACTTAAATACATTTACGATGTAATTAAACCCGGCTTTAAAAAAGTAGGAAGTAAAATAACTTAGAGTAAAACCAAAATCATTAATTATGAAGAAAAAACTCTTTCAAAACTATAATTTCAATTTTAATAAAAACGAAAAGAAACTTATTACAACATTTTGCAAGCAGGCATTAAAGCAGATGGAAGGCAATGATCAGTATTTTGGAGAGGTAAAGGCTTTCAGCTCTGTACTTGAAAAAATTAACTCAAATGAAGAAACAGTAAAACTTACAAAAGACGAAAAAACCAGGCTTTCATTTCAATTAAAACAAAATATTGATTCTATCAGCAAACAAATGAAAAACAGTTTTTTTATAAAGAAGTGGTTGATGAAATCGCTTTTTAATCAATATACAAGCTTGTATAACAAACACTTTAAAGGATGATAAATGATTTCTAACGATTTAAGAGTTATAAAATCACCGACGGGCACATCAATTAGTTGCAAAGGATGGATACAAGAAGCAGCGATGCGTATGCTAATGAATAATCTTAATCCCGAAGTTGCAGAGAAACCTGAAGAACTAATTGTTTACGGTGGAAGCGGAAAAGCAGCAAGAAATTGGGAAGCTTATGAATCAATTATTGTTTCGTTAAAAAACCTTGAAAATGATGAAACACTTTTAATTCAATCCGGCAAACCGGTTGGAATTTTTAAAACACACACAAACGCGCCACGAGTAATTATTTCAAACGCCATGCTTGTTCCCGATTGGGCAACGTGGGATGAGTTCCGAAGATTGGAACAACTTGGTTTAACTATGTTCGGACAGATGACTGCCGGCAGCTGGATTTACATAGGTACGCAGGGAATATTGCAGGGCACTTATGAAACTTTCGCAGAATGTGCGAAAAAATATTTTAACGGAAGTTTAAAGGGAAGATTTCTGCTTACTGCAGGTTTGGGTGGAATGGGTGGCGCTCAACCGCTTGCTGCAACTTTTAACGGTGCCTCTTTTTTGGGTATTGAAGTTGATCGTGTACGCGCACAAAAAAGAATTGAGACCGGCTATCTCGATTTTTTAACCGATAACCTTGATGAAGCACTAGAAAAAGTACTTAAAGCAAAAGCGAATCGTGATGCCCTTTCCGTTGGTTTAGTTGCAAATGCCGGAGACGCTTTACCCGAAATTCTTAGTAGAGGAATTATACCAGATGTTCTAACTGATCAGACTTCCGCACATGATGTTTTGAATGGTTACGTTCCAATGGGGATGAGTTTTGAAGAGGCGCTTGAACTTAGAAAATCTGATCCTGATACATATATTAAGCTATCGCGGAAGACAATTGTAAAACATGTTGAAGCTATGCTTGGATTTCAGAAAAAAGGTGCAATTACTTTTGATTACGGAAATAACATCCGTGGTGAGGCAAAAGAAAATGGTTTAACAAACGCGTTTGATATTCCGGGATTTGTACCAGAATTTATTCGCCCTCTATTCTGCGATGGCAAAGGTCCTTTCCGCTGGGCTGCTCTCTCCGGGGATCCAAACGATATTTATGAAACAGATAAAGCAGTAAAAAAATCTTTCCCGGAAAATAAAGCTCTTTGCAATTGGATAGACTTAGCACAAAGGAAAGTTCATTTCCAGGGTTTGCCTTCTAGAATTTGCTGGCTTGGATACGGTGAGCGCGCAAAAATGGGAAAAATATTTAATCAGCTTGTTGCGGATGGAAAAGTAAAAGCTCCTATTGTGATCGGCAGAGATCATCTTGATTGTGGATCAGTAGCTTCACCAAACAGAGAAACAGAGGGAATGAAAGACGGCAGTGATGCGATTGCGGATTGGCCAATTCTTAATGTACTTATGAATGCAATTGGCGGAGCAAGCTGGGTTTCTGTGCACCACGGAGGTGGAGTAGGAATTGGAAAGGCAATTCACGCAGGTATGGTAATAGTTGCAGATGGCACAAAAGAAGCAGAACAAAGATTGGAAAGGGTTCTAACTTATGATCCTGGTATGGGAATTATTCGGCACGTGGATGCGGGCTATGAGCAAGCAATTGAAAATGCAAAAAGATGGAATGTAAAAATTCCAATGATGAGCTAAACATAGTAACTGCTTCAATTAGTTTAATAAATATGAAAATATTATCAACAATAATTTTGTTTATTCTTTCTTCTTTTGCATTATTTGCACAAAGCGAAGATGGTTTTAATGAAGAAGAATGTTCCTTTAACGGAATAAAGCTATATGGCAAAATCCAGTTTGTCGAGTCATTCCCTGATATAACAATAAAAGTGGTAGAATCTTTTCCGGATTTAAAAGTAAAAATTGTAGATTCTTTTCCCGATGACTGCGGTGAGTGGCAGATTGTTGATTCATTTCCTGATATAAAAATTAAAATTGTAGAATCTTTTCCGGATTTAGAAATTAAATTTGTAGAATCTTTTCCGGGTATACCATAGAAAAGATTATTTATTCTTATTCCAAAAAACTTAAAAAATAGAGGTTTAAAATGAAGCTTAAAGTTCTTATTGCAGATAAATTTCCTGATAAATACATCGAGCAAATGAGAAAATTGAATCTGGATGTTGTTTATGAACCGACTCTGGGTGAAAAGGATATTGTTGAGGCAGCGAAAGAAGTTGATATTCTCGTGGTCCGTTCAACTAAAGTTAATGAAGAGGCAATCAATAATAGTAAGAACTTAAATTTGATTATCCGAGCTGGATCCGGGGTCAACAACATCAATATTCAAGCTGCAAATAAAAGAGGTGTTTACGTTGCTAATTGTCCAGGAATGAATGCGGTTGCAGTTGCCGAATTAGCGATAGGACTAATGATATCACTCGACCGTTCAATTCCCGATAATGTAATAGATTTTAGAAAAGGTGAATGGAATAAAGCTAAATATTCAAAAGGAAAAGGACTAAAAGGAAAAACTCTCGGAATCATCGGTGTAGGTGCAATTGGAAAAGAGGTTGCAAAACGCGCGCTAGCATTTGAAATGAATGTCTATGGAAAAGATATTACAAGAATTGAAGGTGTTCAGATAAAAGATTTTTCTGAAATGGATCAGCTTCTGCCGCTTTGTGATGTTGTTACCATCCATCTTCCAGCAACTGCAGATACGATTGGGCTATTCAATAAAAAAATGTTCAGCTACATGAAAGACGGGGCATTTTTAATTAATACTTCCCGTCACAATGTAATTGTTGAAGAAGATTTGGTTGAAGCAATAAAAGATAAGAACATAAGGTTTGCAGGTGATGTATTCAAAGGTGAACCTGAAGCAAAAACAGGTGAGGTTAAATCACATTTTCAAAATAATCCCAATGTTTACATTACACATCACATCGGAGCATCAACAGAACAGGCACAGGATGCAGTTGCACAGGAAACAGTAAAAGTAATTAGTCATTACGCACATAGTGGAATAATAGAACACTGGGTTAACAGGGCTAATATTACAGATGCACATTACCAGCTTGTTGTTAAACATTTTGATAAGCCCGGCGTGCTTGCTGGCGTTCTCGATTTATTGAGAGAAGGAAATATTAATATTGAGGAAATAGAAAATGTTATTTTTGACGGCGCTATAGCCGCGAGCTGCACAATGAAACTTATAAACGGTGTAAGTGCAGATATGCTTAAAAAGATGAGCGAAAATCCGAATGTGATTAGTGTTAGCCACGTAGAGATTTAATTGATTATAAGGGCTGTTGCGATAAAACCGTGACAGCCTTTAATTTTTCCTTTATACAAATTTTATATCTAAGATATCATTTATTATTCCGTGAAAGAATGGTAATTGCAGAAGAAGCTTTATTCCCTCTATATCCTGTTCTTCCAAATCAAATATTAAATGTTGAATATTTAACCGGAGAAAATCGAGTGAGGTTTTTGGTAATTGAGGGAATAAATCACCAAAGCTTTCTGAATGCCCTTTAATAAATTTGCTTTTATAAGTTGAAGCAAATTCTTTTAATAACGTTTCATTTACACCTGCTAGAACAAAATTAACATATGGACCGCTAATCAGTTCAATTATTTCTTCAGCAAAACTTAATCCGTTAGAAAAGAGTTCTTTTTCAAAATTTTCATCTCCGACAATTAAAATGTTATTATTAAAATCGGATGGAGGGCTGCTGAGTAAAGTAGTTTTAACATTTACATTATAAAATTCATTAAATAAAATTCTGCTTAAAATTACTTCGTTTGACGTTACATCGCCATGAAGAAATATCTCATTTAAGCTTTTTTGTTTTTCTTTAAAGTAGATATAAGAATTTGACAGGAGTGCATTGAATGATACTCCAATTATGCTCGATACAAATAAATCTTTAAAAGTTATAAGATCTAATGTGGGAATTAGTCCAAGGGTAGTCTCATCTGTGATTATTCTTTTAGCAATAAGTGCTGAAGGGGAGAACTCAGCTTGAAGCCTGCCGGAATTATTAATTTCCGATAAAAAAATTTGAGAATAGATATTGTCGGGTAATAGTAATTTCATTGTTTAAAATGAAAAAGCCGCATTTAAGCGGCTTCATAAAGCCTTAAGTTTCATTTATTTTTTATTCGTGCCGCTTTACCAGATAGATTCCGCAGATAATAAAGCTTAGCCCTTCTAACATTGCCTTCTTTAATTATTTCAACTTTAGAGATCTTCGGGGAATTAAAATGAAATATTCTTTCAACTCCAACACCGCCTGATAATTTTCGTACAGTAAAAGTCCGGCTCAGGCCTGAACCGCGAATGCTTATTACATCACCCTCAAACGGCTGGATTCTCTCTTTTTCGCCTTCAATAATACTTACGTATACTTTTATGCGATCGCCTGTTTTAAAGTTTGGCAGCTTAGCTGCATTTTCGTCTTTTAATAGATTATTTATTTTTTCCATCATTTACTCCGCTAATTATTTAAATCTCGCCATTTTTCTGTTAAAATTTTTGATTGTTCTTCTTTCCAGTTTTTTATTTCTTTATCATTACCGGAAAGCAAAACTTTCGGTACTTTCATTCCCCGGTAATCCGCAGGTCTTGTAAAATATGGAGCTTCTACAGTTTCCCCATCCTGAAATGAATCATCAAGTGCGGCTTCACTATCATTTAAAACTCCGGGTATCAATCTTACAATAGCATCTACTAAAATCAATCCGGGTAACTCACCACCAGTTAGAACAAAATTACCAATTGAAATTTCATCGGTAGCAAATTTTTGCCTAACACGATCATCAATTTCTTTGTAATGTCCGGCAATTACAATTATGTTTTTCGCAAGCGAAAACCTGTTTGCCGATTTTTGATCAAATATTTTGCCCTTTGGCGTTGTAAAAATAATATGATCATAATTTTGTTTTGATTGAAGAGACTCAAGACACTCAAAAAACGGCTCGGGTTTTAATACCATTCCCGGACCGCCACCAAAAGGTTTATCATCAATCTGTTTATATTTATCGTGCGTGTGATCTCTAAGATTGTGA
>CBDUAV010000002.1:0-71193 GCA_965365225.1 uncultured Ignavibacteria bacterium
AGATATAATTAAAGCGAAAGTTTTAGTAAGTTTTAATCAAAGGAGATAAAATTAAATGAATCGCGATATAGTTGATTCTTTTGCCGATATGGTAAAGATGAAAGGTATTGATAAAGATGTTCTGGCGAGCATTCTGGAGGATATTTTCGGATTGCTTGTAAGAAAAAAATATGGCGAAGATGCCCATTACGATGTTGTTGTAAACATGGATAGAGGTGATATAGAAATCTATATTGAACGCGAAATAGTTGATGAGGTTACTGATCCAAATACTCAAATAAGTCTTGCAGAAGTAAATCAAAAAGGTAATGAGGACCAGTTGGAAGTCGGTGAAGATTTTGTAGAAAAAATAAACCTTGCTTCGTTAGGAAGAAGGTTAATTACACTCGCCAAACAAAGTCTCAATCAAAAGATCCGGGAAATGGAAAAAGAGGTTGTTTATAACGAGTATAAAGATTTAGTTGGCGAGATAATGGTTGGGGATATCTATCAAATTAGAAAAAGCGATATTTTAATAAATCATAACAAAAACGAACTCTTGTTGCCTCGTGAAGAACAAATACCGTATGAGAAGTATAGAAAAGGTGAAACAATAAGAGCAATTATTAAAGAGGTTAGAAAAACCAACAGCGGTCCGCAAATTATTGTTTCGAGGGCCGATAATATGTTTTTAAGAAGGTTGTTTGAAATAGAGATTCCAGAAATCTATGATGGTATAATCGAAATTAAATCAATTGCTAGAGAGCCAGGCGAAAGAGCTAAGGTTTCAGTTGAATCTCAGGATGCACGCATTGATGCTGTTGGTGCCTGTGTAGGTATGAAAGGTGTTAGGATTCATGCAATTGTTAGAGAATTGAATAATGAAAATATAGATGTAATAAATTATACTGAGGATCCATTACTTTTAATTCAAAGAGCTTTGGCACCTGCAAAATTAAAAGAAATTGAAATTGATGAGTCAGAAAAAAAGGCAGTTGTTACAGCAGATTCAGACCAGGTTTCTATGATAGTTGGAAGAAACGGAGTAAATATTCGCCTTGCTATGAAATTAACAGGATACCAAATAGAAGTTCTACGAGAAGAAAAGCCTTTTGAAGAATATGATGAAGATATTGAACTTATTGATCTTAAAGAAGAACTCGGTGAAGAAGTTTACCAGACACTTATTAATCATAGATATGATACAGCGCTGGAAGTCTTAACAGCAGGCGCTGAAAAACTTGCTGAAATTGAAGGTTTCGATACTGATAAAATAAATGAGATAATTGAAATAATTAAGTCTCAATTCGAAGAAGAAGAGGAAGAATAAACCCGGACAAAATATATGGCTGATACTAAGGTTAAAAAATCAAGAGTATATAAACTGGCTACAGAATATAATCTATCTTCTGAAAGTCTTATAGATTTTCTTAAAGGAAAAGGCTTTAAGGTTAAAAATCATATGTCGCTTCTCAACGAGGAAATGATTGAAGCAATCAATGCTCATTATAAAAAGGATATTGAGAAAGCAGAAAAGCATTATAGGAAAATTGCAGAATTCCATAAAAAGCGTGCTGAAAAAGCTATTGAAGAAGCTAAAGAAGAAGGCAAACAAGTATCAGTTGAAGAAACTATTGAATCTGGCCAACCCGAAGAAATAAAAGTTACAGAGTTACCCACTGAGGAAGAAACCAAAGAAAAAGAAATAAATGCTGAAGAAGCAAAAGCAGAAACTGAACAGGAAAAAGCCACTGATGAAACAGGTAAAGAAGAAACAACTGTTGTTGGAAAAGTAAAACCAGGCAAGGTAAAGGGTCTAAAAGTTATCGGAAAAATGGATCTCGATAAGGATTCCGAAAAGACTTCGTCTACGCCAAAAGAAAAATCCGAAAGTGAAAAAGAAGAAGCAGCTCGAAAACGTAAAAAGCCGAGGATGAGGCGTAAAAAGGGCGAAACAGTAAAAGATGAGCAGGAAACTTCAGTAAAGAAAAAACGTACAAGGCGCTTTGAAGTTGACGATCAGGAGGTCAAGGCCGCAATCAGGAAAACTCTTTTAAGTATGGATGATTCAGCTGCTTCTGGCAGAGCGACAGTTAGAAAAAAGAAACGTAGGGAACGTGAAGCTGAAGAGGAAAAAAAGCTTGAACAAAAAGTTCTTGAAGGTAAAAAGTTAAGGGTTAATGAATACATTGCCGTTAATGAACTTGCAAACCTGATGAACACTTCGGCTAACGATGTTATTACAAAATGTATTGAACTTGGATTGATGGTTTCAATTAATCAACGGCTCGATTTTGAAACAATTACACTTGTGGCTGATGAGTTTGGCTTTGAAGTTGAACTTCAGGAGGAATATACAGCAGACGTTCTTGAAGATACAATAGATGCAGAAGATACATTAGCTCAGCGTCCCCCCGTAGTAACAATTATGGGTCATGTTGATCACGGTAAAACTTCATTGCTCGATTATATTAGAAGAACAAATGTAGTTGCGGGCGAATCTGGTGGAATTACTCAGCACATTGGGGCGTATAAAGTTGAACTTGATAGTGACCGCTCAATTACATTTTTGGATACTCCCGGACACGAGGCTTTTACAGCTATGCGTGCTAGAGGAGCACAGCTTACCGATATAGTTATACTTGTCGTTGCTGCCGATGATGCCGTAATGCCGCAAACCATAGAAGCTATAAATCATGCACAGGCTGCAAACGTACCAATTGTTGTTGCAGTAAATAAAATAGATAAGCCGGGTGCTAATTCGGAAAAGATTAAACAGCAGCTTGCAGATAGAAATATTCTAGTTGAAGACTGGGGCGGTAAAAATCAATCAGTCGAACTTTCCGCCAAACAGGGTACAAATGTAGAGCAGCTTTTGGAAAAAATTCTTCTTGAAGCAGAAATGCTCGACCTTAAAGCTAATCCGGAAAGAATGGCTAGGGGAGTTGTTGTAGAAGCTGAACTAGATAAAGGAAGAGGAATAACAGGAACAATATTAGTTCAAAAAGGAACACTTAAAATTGGCGACCCGTTTGTTGCTGGAATTTATCAGGGCAGAGTGCGAGCTATGTTTGATGAACGAGGGAATAAAGTTACCGAAGCAAGTCCATCAACACCCGTTTTGGTTTTGGGTTTTGAAGGATCACCGCAAGCAGGTGATACTTTTATTGTTGTTGAATCTGAAAGAGTTGCTCGGGAAATTGGGCTTAAAAGGCAGCAGCTAAAACGTGAACAGGATCAGAAACAGGTACATCATATTACATTAGATGAAATAGCTAAACAAATAAGCATTGGCGGTGTTAAAGAATTACCATTAATTGTTAAAGGAGATGTTGATGGCTCGGTTGAAGCACTAGCAGATTCTTTAATGAAACTTTCAACTGAAGAAGTTGTTGTGAGGGTCATTCATAGAGGGGTTGGTGGAATTTCTGAAGGCGATGTTCTTCTTGCTGATGCATCCAATGCTATTATAATTGGTTTCCATGTTAGACCGAATCTAAATGCACGAAAGCTTGCAGAAAAACAATCTGTTGATATCCGATTGTACAGTGTAATTTACGATGCAATTAACGAAGTTAAATCAGCTTTAGAAGGCCTGCTTTCACCTATTATTTCAGAAGAAGTAACTGCAACATTAGAAGTACGAGATATGTTTAAAGTTCCGAAATTTGGCACTGTAGCAGGCTGCTATGTATTGGAAGGAAAAATTTCAAGAAATAATAAATTACGATTAATTAGGGAAGGTATAGTTATTTTCGACGGAGAGATTGGAACCCTGCGCAGGTTTAAAGATGATGTAAGAGAGGTTGATTCTGGTTATGAATGTGGAGTGAACATAACTAATTATAACGATGTAAAAGTTGGCGATATCATTGAATCCTACAAAATAGTAGAAACGAAAAAGAGCCTGTCTTAATCTTATTCATTTACCACATAATAAATTAGATGATTTCTTGCCATGGCATCCTATAGAGTTGATAAAGTTGAACAGTTAATAAAAGAGCAAATCAGTTATGTTTTAATGCATAAGCTTCAGAATTTAGATCTTGGATTTGTTACTGTAATAAATGTTAAAGCCAGCCCCGATTTAAAAATTGCAAAAATCTATTTATCAGTGCTGGAAAAAGAAAAAAGACATTTTGTACTTGACAAGCTTAACTATAATGTGGGACAAATCAGAACCGAACTGGCACACAGAATACGTATTAAGTTTGTACCAGAGTTGAAATTTTTTATTGATGATACTTTAGACTATGTGGAAAAAATTGAAGGACTGTTGAACGAAATTAATAAGCAAAATGATAAACATTCAAAGAAATAATTTTGATAATATAGATTTTACTAGCGGTGAAGTGATACTTATTGATAAACCTGCAGGTTGGACTTCTTTTCAAGTGGTACAAAATATTAGAAAGGCTTTAAAAGTAAAAAAAGTAGGTCATGCCGGCACACTTGATCCTATGGCTACCGGATTATTGATTGTTGCTACGGGAAAGAAAACAAAAGAACTTAGCAAATATCAAAACTTAAATAAGACATACACCGGAACTTTTTGGCTTGGCAAAACATCGGCTTCGATGGACACAGAAACTGAATGCATTGATCATCCAATTTCGGGAAATATAAATGAAGAACTAATTATTTCAGTGAGAGATGAGTTTTTAGGTGAGACGGAGCAACTTACGCCAATGTATTCCGCTGTAAAAGTTAATGGTATAAAGCTTTATAATCTTGCCAGGAAGGGAATGCAGGTAGAAAGAAAACCAAGAAAAATATTTGTTGAAAAATTTGAAATTACAGAAATCAATTTGCCTGAAATAAATTTTGAAATTATCTGCTCGAAAGGGACTTATATCAGAGCAATTGCAAATGATTTTGGTGCGAAACTTGGCTGCGGTGCATTGCTCAGTGGATTAAGAAGAATAAGGATCGGTGAGTTCGAAGTTGATAACGCTTTGCAGATTGATGATTTTCTGGAAAAAGTACAAGATGCTGAGACTTTATCTCTATACAGCTAAGAACTCTGATTCTAAAGGTAAAATTCTTTTATTTGGAATTCTAAAGATTTAAATTTACAGGTTTTAAATAGCAATAACTTATATGGTAATAATTAAATCGCTTGATGAAATAAAGCAAGACAAAAATACTGTGGTCACGCTGGGAACATTTGATGGAATTCATCTGGGGCATCAGCAAATTGTAGGAAGCGTTGTAGAAAAAACCAGAAAATACAATGCCAGAAATTTTTTAATAACATTCGATCCACATCCGCGGAAAATTGTTTCTACCAAAAACCACATCAAGTTATTAAGTACACTTAATGAGAAAATTAAAATATTAACTACGCTTGGGATTGAAAACCTTTTTGTTATAAACTTTACAGAAGAATTTTCGCAGCAGACACCCGAGCAGTTTGTAATCAGGTATTTGGTCGAAGGAATAGGTGTAAAAGAAGTTGTTATTGGATATGATCATCACTTTGGTAAAGGAAGAGGAGGCAATTTTGATTTGCTTAATTCGCTTGGAGAAAAATATAATTTTTTAATAACACCTATTGAAGGATATAAGGTTGGCGAAGAAACTGTAAGCAGCACGAAAATAAGAAATGCGCTGCTTGTAGGTAACGTTTCGAAAGCAAATAAAATGCTAGGCAGGTATTACTCATTTGCAGGTAGAGTTGTTAGGGGCGATGGCAGAGGAAAGCAATTAGGGTATCCAACTGCTAATCTTAAAATTGAAAACGAAGATAAACTTTTACCCGAAATAGGAATTTATGCCGCAAGATGTTTGGTCGGCGAAAAATGGTATAATGCATTATTAAGTATCGGAAGCAGGCCAACATTTATTTCCGATGGTAGTGTGATCCCGGAAATTTACATATTGGAATTTGATGGTGATATTTATAATAAAGAGTTAATAATAAAAGTAATTGAGCGAATCAGGGGAGAAGAAAAGTTTAACTCTGCTGAAGAATTAATAAAGCAGATGGACAAAGATAAAGAGGCAGGATTAAAAATATTTGAAGAAGTAAACTAATTAATCCCGGTTTTCTCTGGGATTACATTTTATAAATTAATTATAAGGTTAACTAAAATGACTAAAGATGAAAAAGTCGAAATAATCAGTAAGTATGGTCAGAATGAAAATGATTCGGGCAGACCCGAAGTACAGATTGCCCTTCTAACCAAAAGAATTAACGATCTTACAAGCCATTTTGACAATCACAAAAAAGATCATCATTCAAGAAGAGGTTTAATGATGATGGTGGGTAAAAGAAGAAGGCTGCTCGACTATCTGGTTAAAAAAGATATCGAGAGATACAGGGCAATAATTAAAGATTTGAACATAAGAAAATAAGGAATCGAAATGATTATTAAAAAGGAAGTAGAAATAGGTGGTAAAACGTTTTCAATTGAAACCGGCAGGTATGCAAAACAGGCCAATGGTGCAGTTATGGTTAGATACGGCGATACCATGGTGCTTGTTACTGCAGTTGCTTCAAGCCAGGCAGTTGAAGGTCAGGATTTTTTCCCTCTGCAAGTTGAGTACAGAGAAAAAACATCCGCAGCAGGAAAATTCCCCGGTGGATTTATAAAGCGTGAGGGAAGACCGACTGAAAAGGAAATTTTGAGCGCGAGATTGATTGACAGACCAATCCGTCCGTTATTCCCGGATGATTTTATGAATGAAACGCAGGTTATTGCTTTTGTTCTTTCTTACGATGGTGAGAATGATGCCGATGTATTGGGTGCAATAGGCGCTTCTGCTGCATTAACAATTTCTGATATTCCATTCCTGGGACCAATGGCTGAAGTGCGTGTTGGAAGAATTGACGGACAACTAATAGTTAATCCTTCACACGCAGAAATTGATCAGAGTGATTTGGAACTGGTTGTTGCGGGGACCGCTGATTCAATAATGATGGTGGAAGGTGAAGCAAAAGAAGCAAGTGAAGAGGATTTGTTGAGTGCTTTAAAGTTTGCACAGGAAGAGATAGCAAAGCTTGTACGTATTCAACTGGAGATTAAACAAGAAGTAGGCAAACAAAAATGGGCTGTTGAAAAATCAACCATTGATGAAGAACTTGAAAAAGAAGTACTTGAGCTTGGCGCAGAAAAATTAAAGGAAATTGTTTTTTCAGTTTTGACAAAAGAAGAACGTGTTGCTAAAAACAATGAGCTGAACGAAGTAGTTCTTGGTGCTCTTGCGGAAAAATATCCTGAGCAAGAAAAAGTTATTGGCGGAATTCTCCACGATCTTGAAAAAGCATTAATGCGCGAGAGAATTTTAAATGAAGATGTCCGTTTGGATGGCAGGAATACAACCCAGGTAAGACCCATTACTATTGAGTTAGGAGTTCTTCCAAGAACTCACGGCTCCGCACTTTTTACCCGTGGTGAAACCCAAAGCCTGACTACTGTTACACTTGGCACAAAGAGCGATGAGCAAATTATAGATGGTTTAAGAGAAGAGTACACAAAAAAGTTTATGCTGCATTACAATTTTCCCCCCTTTAGTGTTGGAGAAGTTGGCAGAATGACGGGTGTTGGAAGAAGAGAAATCGGGCATGGGAATCTTGCCGAAAGAGGTCTAAAAATGGTCTTTCCGGCTGATGATTTTTTTCCTTACACTGTTCGTGTAATCTCTGATATTTTAGAATCAAATGGTTCTTCTTCTATGGCTACAGTCTGTGCAGGTTCACTCGCTATGATGGATGCCGGTGTTCCTGTTAAAGCTGCTGTTTCGGGAATTGCAATGGGACTAGTGAAAGAAGGAGATAATTTTGCAGTACTTTCTGATATACTTGGAAATGAAGATCACCTTGGCGATATGGATTTTAAAGTTGCTGGTACGGCTACCGGTATAACAGCCTTTCAGATGGACATAAAAATTCAAGGTGTTTCTTTTGAGATTATGGAAAAAGCTCTTCAGCAGGCTAAAGATGGAAGACTGCACATTCTTGAAAAAATGAATGAAGCCATACATCAGCCCAGGGAAAATTTGTCCGAATTTGCACCCAGACTTATTTCAATGAAAATAGATACCGAACAGATTGGACTCGTTATTGGTCCTTCAGGCAAAACTATTCAGGGAATGCAACGATTGTTTGGGGTTGAAATTAATATCCAGGAAGATGGAACAGTTAGCATTGCTTCCCCAAATAAAGAGAATGCACAAAAATGTAAGGAATATATTAAGAAGATGACAGCTACACCCGAAGTTGGTGAAATATATGAGGGAGTGATTACAAAGTTAATGGACTTCGGTGCGTTCGTTGAGATACTACCTGGTAAAGAAGGACTGTTGCACATATCTCAAATAGATAATAAGCGCGTTGAAAAAGTAAGCGATTACTTTAAGACCGGTGACAAAGTCACAGTTAAATTGATAAAAATAGAGAACGGTAAATTCTCACTAAGCAGAAAAGAGTTGCTTAAAGGGAATGAGAGCAAAAAATAATAAACCTGTTCTCAAATAGTTAAATAGTAATTTTTCAAAATTAATTAATTGCCAGAGTATGTATATCATTTTTAAGTTGCTAAAACGGACATACTGTTTTCTGCTGATACCATTTAATTATTTACAATTTGTAAATAAGCATGAAGTGATATGCTTTGGCACAATGAACAGTTTTTCTATGAAATATTTAATTTCATTAAGAGAGTTTTTACAAAATGTTAAAGGAAATTATAATCAATTCCACTTCAACCCAAACGCGCGTTGCTATTACGGAAGATGGAAATTTAGTAGACTTCTTTGTAGACTATCCTGAAAATCGCAGGATGGTGGGGGACATTTATCTGGGGAGAATTGCCAGGGTGCTGCCAGGCATAAGGGCTGCATTTATTGATATAGGTATGAAGCACGATGCTTTTCTTCACTTCTCAGATATCGGTGAAAGAACTCAGCAGCTTCAGGATATGCTTGGTGATGAGGATTCAGAGCTTGATGATGAAGATGAAAATAATCATTCCGATACAAAAACTGAGGCTGCTCAAGAACCGCCTGCTATTCCTACTCTGAAAAAGGGTCAGGATATTCTAATTCAAATAATTAAAGAGCCCGTTAATAATAAAGGTGTTAGAGTTACATCATCAATTTCTTTGCCTGGAAGGTTTTGCGTTTTGCTTCCGTACGACAATAAAGTTGGGGTTTCAAAAAAACTAACAGATTATCGTGAAAGAAAAAGACTCCGTTACATAGCACGCCAAATAATTCCACAGAATTGCGGTTTAATCATTCGCACAGTTGCACAAGGGCAGCCGGAAGATTCACTTAAAGATGATTTAACACAATTGCTGAAGAAGTGGAAAGAAATTGAAAAAAGAGCAAAAAGTACCGCACCACCCGAGCTTGTATATCAAGATTTAAACACAACTGTAAGCGTAATTCGCGATCTGTTTAATTCCGATGTTTCAAAAATCTTTATTGATTCAAAAAAACTTTATAAAGAGATAAAAAGTTATTTAGAATTGGTGCAGCCTACTATGGCTGAAAAAGTTGAGCCGTACAAGTCTTCGCATTCTATTTTCGATTCCTTTAAAGTAGATGAGCAAATAAAAACTTTAATGGGAAGAAAAGTTCCGTTGCCAAGTGGTGGTTATTTAATTATTGAACATACTGAGGCTATGATTGTTATTGATGTGAATAGCGGAAGATATGCAAAAAGCAAAGAGCAAGAATTAAATTCACTCAAAACAGATCTTGAAGCAGCGCGCGAAATTGTACGCCAAACACGCTTGCGCGATATTGGTGGAATTATAGTTATTGATTTTATTGATTTGGAAGACGAGAAAAATCGTAAAAAAGTCTACGATGAACTAAGAAAAGAATTTAGAAAAGACAGAGCCAAAGTTTCTGTTTTACCCATGTCAGATTTTGGACTCATTCAAATTACGAGACAGCGTGTAAGACAAAACATTGTTCAAGCACTAAAGGAAACTTGCCCGGTTTGCCATGGTACAGGTCTTTTGACAAAAAGTTCACATGTAGTTTATGATTTGGAAACGCTTTTGCGCAAGTTGAAGGCCCGCACAGGGGAACGTACTATAATCATCAAATGCCACCCTTCTACTGCAGCAAAACTTAGGGAAGGAAAAATAAAATCCTTAACAAAGTTGCAATTAAAGTTTTTTATCAGAATTAAACTGCAGGAGGATACAAACCTCCCGGCAGATAGCTTTATTTTCATTTCGGGTAAAACCGGTAATGATTTAACAAAAGAGATTGAGTAGTTTTAAGTATTATTCAGTAAAAATTTATTTGGAGATGCACAATGAAGTTTTTTATTGATACTGCAAACATCAACGAGATTAAAGAAGCGGCAGCACTTGGAATTCTTGATGGTGTTACTACAAATCCTTCACTCGTGGCTAAAGAGGGAAGGGATTTTAGAGCTCTTTTAGATGAAATAATCAAAATAGTCGATGGTCCCATCAGTGCAGAAGTTATCTCAACTGATTATGATGGAATTTTAAAAGAAGCAAGAGACCTTTCATCTATACATAAAAACATTGTAGTTAAAATTCCTTTAATTAAAGAAGGATTAAAAGCGGTAAAAACTTTAAGTGATGAAGGCATAAAGGTAAACGTAACTTTGTGTTTTTCTCCAACTCAGGCGCTGCTTGCTGCAAAAGCCGGTGCAACTTACATTAGTCCTTTTATCGGCAGGCTGGATGATATCAGTACAAGCGGTATGGATTTAATTTCACAGGTTGTGCAGATTTACAACAATTATAATTTTGAAACTCAAGTACTTGTAGCAAGTGTAAGACATCCAATGCATGTTGCTGAAGCAGCATTAATTGGTGCAGATGTTTGCACAATTCCCTTTGAAGTAATTAATAAATTATTCAATCATCCACTTACGGATATAGGATTGGAAAAATTCCTCGGCGATTGGGAAAAATTAAAAACCTAAACCGGACATCTTTAATTAAAAATTGATTTTGACAAATGAAAAAAACTGCGTTTAATAATATTCATAAAAAATTGGGTGCAAAACTGGTTGAGTTTGCCGGGTTTGAAATGCCTGTTCAGTATTCCTCAATAATTGCAGAGCACAAAGCTGTCCGCGATTCTGTTGGAGTGTTCGATGTATCTCATATGGGTGAAATTTTTATTTCAGGCAGTAATGCACTTGATTTTGTTCAGCATATAACTGTTAATGATGCTTCAAAATTATTTGCGGGGAGAGTTCAATATTCTGCAATGTGTTATCCTGATGGTGGAATAGTTGATGACCTGCTTGTTTACAATTTAGGCGATAATGAATTTATGCTTGTGGTTAACGCTTCTAACATAGAAAAAGATTTCGAATGGATGACTGAGAATAATAAGTTTGATGTTAAAATTGATAACCAAAGTGATGAATACTCTTTGCTTGCAGTTCAGGGTCCTCATTCTCATAATGTATTGCAAAAACTTGTTGGAGATGACATCAATCTGGAATATTATCATTTTAAGAAAGAAAAAATAGCCGGTACGGATGTAATTCTTTCGAGAACAGGTTACACAGGCGAAATTGGTTATGAAATTTACTTTAAAGGAAACGAATCTGAAGCAGAAAATGTTTGGAGTGCCATTATTGATAGGGGGAAAGAATTTAGTATTCAGCCTGCAGGAATTGCAGCAAGAGACTCGCTGCGATTGGAGATGGGATTTTGCCTGTACGGAAATGATATTGATAAGACAACAAACACAATTGAAGCCGGACTTGGCTGGATAACAAAACTCGATAAAGGTGAATTTATCGGCAGCAAATCACTAATAAGAATAAAAGAAGAAGGCGTAAGAAGAAAATTAGTTGGAATGATTTCAGATGAAAAAATTTTCCCCCGAAAAGATTATCCGATTTATGTGAATGGGAAAAATATTGGCTCTCTTACCAGTGGAACTGTAAGTCCCATTCTTGAAAAACCAATTGCCCTTGGTTATGTGGAAAAAGAGTTCAGCAAACCTGACACAGAAATTAATTTTTTGATTAGAGAAAAAGTACTGCCTGCAAAGGTTGTTAAACTTCCATTTATAAAAAAGTAAAACGCAAGCTGCTGTATGAAATTAAATGTTCTTTTCTCCCCCGGTAATATAGATGAATTGTACTTTACCGGTAAAACTGCAGTTGTAATTGATGTTTTAAGAGCATCTACAACTATTGTGGAAGCATTAAAAAATGGAGCTAAAGATGTTGTTCCCGTTGCCACAGTTGAATTTGCGGTAAAAATTTCGGGTGGAATGTTTGGCGGACAAACGCTTTTATGTGGAGAAAGATACACAAAAAAAATAGAAGGTTTTGCTTTAGGGAATTCTCCGCTCGAATACAAAAAAGATGTCGTTAGCGGAAAATCAATTGTGTTTTATTCAACCAACGGAACCAAGGCCATTGTAAAGGCAAAATTTTCAGAAAATTTATTCATCTGTGCTTTCTCGAATTTAGAGTCGATTGCTCAGAACTTAAAAAAATTTGATACGGACTGTGTTATTTTGTGTGCTGGTAATAATAATTTATTCAGTCTGGAGGATTCTGTTTGTGCCGGTGCATTGATTGATAAGATTAATAAAATTAAAAAGGATGTTGAATTATCGGATGCAGCCAAGGGAGCTTTGGCGCTTAATAGTTCATTTGGAAAAAATAAACTAAATATTTTAACTGAATCAGAACACGGAAAAATTTTAATTAAAAATGGTTTTCTAAAAGACCTGGAATTCTGCAGCAATGAGAACACAACTAACATTGTCCCATATTATACCAACAGCGTAATAAAAGCTTTGGGTTAATTGCTCAAATGGCAGCAAGACGAAGAAAAAATACTGTTAAAAAAAACAACACTGAAGGCAAGTACTTTAGTATTTCTGCTGATAAGAAGAAAAAAATATTTGGCATTTTTTTAATACTGTTTTCAATTTTTCTCTTTCTCTGCATTATTTCTTTCGATCGAAGAGACGAGGTATATATTGCCCATTCGATTTTTCATGGCGGGATTGATACACACAATTGGCTCGGAATCATCGGCGCAAAATTCTCTCACTTTTTTATTAGGCTTACCATTGGATATTTCTCAGTTGTTTTTCCCGCGGTTCTTCTGCTCTGGGGAAGTTCATTCTTTAAAAAAATAACTTTTAAAGTTTTAATTCATTCCACAAATTTTTTAATCCTGTTCGGATTAATTCTCGCCACATTTTTTACTGTTATTAAATCAAGCTTTAATCTATTTGCCGGCACTTATGAATTAAGAGGAAATCTGGGAGAATATATCGGCAATTGGTTAACCGGATTGGTCGGTGGCATTGGAAGTATTCTTGTACTCATTTTTATCTCTGTTTCTATTTTGATTTTTGCTTTTGATATTAAGATTGAAAAGATATTTCAGTTTATAAAATATGTTTTTGAAAGGAAACCGGAAAGTGATGTAAAGATTATTAGGAAAGAGGATGATTCATCGAATCTTGATAAAATAAAAAAATTAAGATCTAACAAGAAGAAAAAAGATGATAAAGTAGAAACATCACTTCCAACTGCAGAAGATTTGATGCAGGAAGAAGTTTCTGCACAAACAAACATTAGAATAATCAGAAAAGATGAACCCAATACCCCAGAAGAAGACGAAGTAATTGTTGAAGAAAGAAAAAAAGTAGATCTTAAAAAAACCGGCGAAGCACCACAAAAAGATTCCACTGAAAATAAGGAAGATAAACTGCCCGAACCGTGGGAAGAAGAAATAGATTACAAATTACCGGAGCTTGATCTTCTGCAGCCTGCTTCATCTGAAAATGTAACAGTTGAAGAAGAAGAACTAACAAAAAACGCAAATCTTTTGCGTGAAAAGCTAAAACTTTTTGATATTGATATTCAGGATATATCTGTAACCCCCGGTCCGGTTGTTACACTGTATGAAATAGTGCCCGCTCCAGGTGTTAAAATTAGTAAAATAGTTGGATTGGAAAATGATATTGCTCTTGCACTTGCAGCTAAAGGAATTAGAATTATTGCACCAATTCCGGGTAAAGGAGCTATTGGTGTTGAAATTCCGAACGCAGAACCCGCTATTGTAAAAGCAAGATCAGTTTTAAATAAAGTCATTGATGCACAAATGCAACTTCCGCTTGCACTTGGTAAAACAATCAGCGGGGATGTGTATCTTACAGATCTTTCCCTAATGCCGCACTTATTAATTGCCGGATCAACAGGCAGCGGAAAAAGCGTTGGAATAAATATGATTATAAGCAGCTTGCTTTATTCAAAAATTCCTGCAGATGTGAAATTTATACTTATTGATCCTAAAAAAATCGAACTCTCATTTTACAATAAACTTAGAAGACATTATTTAGCAGTATCACCAGATCTAGATGAAGACATAATTACAGTTTCGCAAAACGCTGTGCTTGCCTTAAAATCTGTAGAAATTGAAATGGAAAAGAGATACGATAGACTTGCAAAAGCCGGTGTGCGCAACATAGTTGATTACAATAAAAAAATAGACAATCCTAAAACCAAACCGCACGATACTGAAACTATTAAACATCATCATCTACCGTACTTAATTGTAATTATTGATGAGCTTGCAGATTTAATGATTACTGCCGGTAAAGACGTTGAGGGACCGATAACAAGATTAGCACAGCTTGCCCGCGCAGTTGGAATTCATCTCGTGCTTGCAACACAAAGACCGTCGGTTAATGTTATCACTGGAGTAATTAAAGCTAATTTCAGTTCAAGAATAGCTTACCAGGTTGCTACAAAAATTGATTCACGTACAATTTTGGATTCGAACGGTGCCGAACAATTACTCGGCAGAGGAGATATGCTTTTTCTTCCAACGGGTTCACCAAAACCAATTAGAATTCAAAATGCATTTATTACTACAGATGAAGTTGAAGGTTTAACTAATTATGTTTATTCGCAACAGTCATATTCAAAACCGTACTATCTTCCTTCAATCTATGAAAAGAAAAAAGATTCTTCTACAGGATTTTATGCGGATCTTGATCCAATGTTTGAAGAAGCTGCAAGAGTAATTGTGCGCCATCAGCAAGGCTCGGTTTCACTGTTGCAAAGAAAATTAAAACTCGGATACTCCAGAGCTGCAAGAATTGTTGATCAACTTGAAGATGCAGGAATTGTCGGTCCGAACGATGGAAGTAAAGCACGCCAGGTTTTAATTGAAAATGATGAGCAGCTGGAATCAGTACTTAGAACATTATAAAGGTTAGAATAGTGAAAAGAATATTTTTATTGACGATTGTTTTTTCATTAGCTCTTCTTGGGAGCGGTTTTTCGCAGCCCTATGCAGATGAAAAATTAGCAGAACTGCAATCTAAATTTGATTCTATTGATGATCTTTCTGCTGATATAATACAATCTGTCAGTGGAAAAACTAATCTTACTGGAAAAATATTTTATAAAAAAGAAAACAAATTAAGATTTGAATTTAAAAATATTTTGATTGTATCAGACGGCGAAACATCGTGGAATTATAACATCAGAGATAACAAAGTTATAATTACAAATTATGAAACTGAAGGGACAAATATTCTTTCAATTGAAGAACTGATTTTTAAATTTCCGGAAGAATGTGATGTAAGCGCTTACGATTTTGAAGGGAAAACAGTTCTGGAATTTGTCCCAAACACATCAAGTTTAAATTTTAGTTCAGTGAAACTATGGGTTGATGATAACAATTTAGTAACTCGTGCATTGTTCAAAGACCCCGCAACAGGTTTAATTCAAATTGATCTATCAAATTATAAATTGAATAGTAATTTGCCTGATACATACTTTTCATTTACGCCACCTGGAGAAAGCGAAATTATTGATCTCAGATAATGCAAAAAAAATTCCGTCGCTTAGAGGTATTTTTAATTTTGTAATTTCCATTGGATTAGCAGCTCTCTTCCTTTACCTTGCTTTTTATAATGTAAACTTTGGCGAAGTTCTGCAATTAGTTTCCCATGCTTCTGTTTTTTGGATCATAGTTTTTATTCTTGCATCTATGTTGGGCCATTATGTAAGAACAATACGCTGGAAAATTATTTTACACTCAGTAAAACCTGATGCAAAAATCAAACATCTTTTTGGTGCTTTAATGGTTGGGTACGGAGTTAATTGTGTAACACCTAAACTTGGCGAAGTTACCCGAGCAATATTAATTGGCAGGTGGGAAAATCTATCTCGCTCTTCAATGTTTGGCACGGTAATCGTTGAAAGAGTTATAGATATTTTAGCATTGGGTTTAGCAGTTTTAGTATCTGCATTTATCTGGAGCTCCAGTCTGTACGAAACCTTTCCGTGGCTCAAATCCTCACTTTACATTTCAGCACTCTTGATGATTGTTATTCTAACATTAATATATCTTTCAGTAAAATTTAAAGAGAGATTTTACGGTGTTATTCTTAATATTGTTGGCAAGCTCTCCGTTAAATTTTCTGATAGACTGGGCTATATTTTTGAAATGCTAATTCAGGGATTTACAAGCTTAAAAGGACCAAGAAATTATGTGCTGACAGTTGTGTTAACTATTCTTTTGCTTTTGGTTTATGGCTCAAGTGCTTTTGTTGGATTTTATATGCTCGATATGCAAGGAATGATGAATATAAATTACACAATGGGTTGGGTTCTTATGAGCATCAGTGCTATAGGTGTTGTTATTCCAACTCCTGGAGCTACGGGTTCTTATCATGCACTTGCAAAAAGCACTCTTGTTTTGTTGTTCGGATTTGGAGAAACAATTAGTGCGGCTTATGCCTTTTTAACGCATATCATTTCTTATATTTTATTTATCTTCACAGCTTTAATAATGTTTTTAATCTTAAATAAACAGCACATAAATCTCTTTAAGCTTGTAAAACAAAACACGGAAAATGAATGAGAAGAGTAGTTCTAATATTATTATTATTTATTGTATCTATTTCAAGTTCCCTTGCTCAAATTGAACTAAAAGGATCAATGGGAATTAATTTTCTAAGCATTCCATCTTTACAGGATTATATTAACCAGAACTTCGCACCATCAAATTCTCAGTTGGCTACTTTTAATTCCGCAGTTATTTTTTGCGGCGAAGTTGGCACTTTTCTAAGTAATGATTTTGAAATTTCATTGGAAGTACCTTATCAAATATATTCCTACACTGAAAATATTGGTTTAGGCCAGTACGAATTAGCTTACAATCTGATACCACCTTCTGTTTTGGCTTATTACGTTATTTCAGGAAACGGATACAACTTCAAATTTGGCGGTGGTGCAGGACCGCGTTTTGTAAACGTAACTGAAAAGAAAAAATGGCAGGGCTCTGAAGTTTCGTTTAGTTCTATAGGATTTGGTGGTTTAATACGAATTGAAGGAAATACTTTTCTCAGCGAAAATGTTTATGCAAACATTGGAGTTGATTTGCGTTACGATGTAAACGGCGAGCCCGAAAACAGCATTGGAAACAAGCTTACAAATGTTGTTCAAAATGAAGTGATTAACTTAAATACTTTTTCCATGGGATTGAGGTTAGGCATTTCTTATTTAATTGGTGGTTCTAATTGAGCATACTTGAATCAATTCTTTTAGGAATTGTCCAGGGCGTATCTGAATTTCTTCCGATCAGCAGTACAGGACATGTAACACTTGTTGGAAAGTTACTCAATCTGGTTCCACAAGATCATCCGGAAAGTTGGACTGCTTTTATTGCAGTTATACAGCTTGGCACAATGGCAGCAGTGCTTGTTTACTTTGCTAAAGATATAATTAAAATCGTTAGAGATTTTGTTAAAGAAAATCTTTTTGAAAGAAAAAAGTTTTCAGCACAAAATATTAATTCACGACTTGGATGGCTTGTAATTATAGGAACAATTCCTGTAGTAATTTTTGGGTTATTGCTTGAAGATATAATTGAAGGCTCACTCACAAAAAATCTTTATGTAATTTCTTTTAGTCTTATTGGTTTGGCTCTAGTACTTGCAGTTGGGGAAAAATTTTCCAAATTAAAAAAAGAAATGAATGATATATCAGTTAAAGATTCAATACTAATAGGTTTCGCACAAGCATTTGCACTTATTCCCGGTTCGTCGCGTTCAGGCACAACAATTACAGGTGGTTTATTTCTTGGTTTGAAAAGGGATGTTGCCGCGAGGTTTTCTTTTTTACTCAGTATACCAGCGGTTTTTGCAAGCGGATTATTCGAATTAATCGATTCTTTAGATTACTTAAGTGTAACTATGATGACCAATCTTGTTGTTGCTACAATTGTATCCGGAATAAGCGGTTATCTTGCAATTGATTTCTTACTAAAATTTTTAAAGAAGAACACAACGTTTCTTTTCGTTTACTACCGAATTGCAATAGGAGTTTTTATTTTAATATTATTATTTACAAACATAATTCAACCATAAAGGAGTAACTATGATTAAAATTTCTTTCGTGCTACTAATTTTAATTGGAATTCTGGGATGCCAGGGTTCTGAAACAGTTAAAGATGATTCAAATCAAACCGAAATAAAAAAAGAAGAGGAAACAAAAGTGAGCAAAGAAATGACTGTTGCAGTAATAAATACAAACATGGGAAAAATTGAAATAGAATTATTTGCAGACAAAACTCCAAAGACAGTTGAAAACTTTGTCGGTTTGGCAGAAAAAGGTTATTACAACGGAATAATCTTTCACAGAGTAATCTCAGATTTTATGATCCAAGGCGGCGATCCGACTGGTACAGGAAGGGGTGGTAACAGTCTTTGGGGTACACCATTTGCAGACGAAATTGTTCCATCATTAAAACATGAAGAGCCCGGTGTTCTCTCGATGGCAAATGCAGGACCAAACACAAACGGCAGCCAGTTTTTTATTACTGTTGTTCCAACTCCTTGGCTAGATGGAAAGCATACAGTATTTGGAAAAGTTATAAACGGAATGAACGTTGTTTATGATATTGCTAAAGTAAAAACTGCAGCCGGAGATAAACCTGTAAATGATGTACTTATGGAAACTGTAACTATAGAAAAAAGAACAGTTCAGTAAGAAAATCTTAATAGAAGAAAAGTGAAACAGCAGGAATTTTTCTCCTCCCGCTGGGCATTAATAATTGCAACTATTGGAATTGCCGTCGGCACAGGAAACATCTGGCGGTTTTCGCGTATAGTTGCTCAAAACGGTGGGGGATCATTCCTAATTCCTTGGGTTATTTTTCTTCTAATCTGGTCGGTTCCATTAATCATTGCCGAATTTGCAATTGGCAAATCAAGCAGGATGGGCCCCATTGGTGCAATTACAAAAACAGCAGGTGCTAAATTTGGATGGATGGGTGCTTGGGTTGTATTTGTTTCTACTGCAATTATGTTTTACTATGCAGTGGTTACAGGCTGGTGTTTAAAATATTTTCTTGCCGCTGTCTCGGGTAATCTATTCAGCACTTCGGAACATTTAGTTTATTGGAACAATTTCTCGTCAGGCTATCAACCGCTATTATTTCATTTTGTCGCGATATTTTTAGTTGCACTTGTGGTCATAAGAGGAATTACCAAAGGGGTTGAAAAAGTTACTAAGCTTTTAGTCCCCTCATTATTAATTATTCTTTTCATCCTTTTTATCCGGGCCGTAACACTTCCGGGCGCTATTAATGGAATTAAATATTTTTTCACTCCCGACCTCAATATAATTCTCGATTACAAAGTTTGGCTAAATGCATTAACACAAAATGCTTGGGATACCGGCGCTGGCTGGGGCCTAATTTTAACGTATGCAATTTATATGCGTCGGAAAGAAGATGTTCCTCTTAATGCAGCACTAATTGGTTTTGGTAACAATACTATTTCACTTGTTGCAGGGATAACAATTTTCTCAACGGTTTTTGCTTTGAGCTCTGTTGATGCGATGCAGCAGATTTCAGAATCAGGTCCGGCAAATACAGGACTAACTTTTATCTATCTGCCAAAGCTTTTTTCCAAAATATCAGGCAGCCAATTAATAAATACTTTCTTTGCTTCCATTTTCTTTCTAGGATTATTTTTTGCCGCTTTCACATCCTTAATTTCTATGGTTGAACTTTCAACCAGAACCTTAATAGATTTTGGAATTAAAAGAAAGCGTGCGATTGTTTTAGTTTCAGTTTTTGGGTTTTTATTAGGTTTGCCCTCGGCTTTAAATGTTAATTTTCTTATTAATCAGGATTGGGTTTGGGGAGTTGGGTTAATTCTTAGCGGGGCGTTCATTTCTTTTTCTATTATTAAATATGGAATTGATAAATTCAGAATTGAAATAATTAACGGTTATGGTAGCGATGTTAAAATTGGCAAATGGTACAATTATGTAATCGGTTTGTTAATTCCCATTCAAGTTTTTGTTTTGATTGTTTGGTGGCTGGTTTCATCAATTGGCTGGGATCCGCAATGGTGGAATCCTTTCCATACAGAAAATTTTGGAACGGTTATTTTTCAATGGATAATTGTATTAACATTATTTGTTTTAGTAAATAAGTTTTTAGTAAAAAGAGTTTTGGATAATAGATAAAAAGTTGGAAGCAGTAACAATTATAACAATGATATTGGTTCTTGGTATTGTTTGGGGAGGATTAATAATATTCCTTGTAAAAGCATACAGGTCTGAAAGAAATAAGATTAATAATGGCAACAACTAAAGCACCATCAATTCTAGAAGCTTTGAAAGAAATAAAAAAGGGAAAACTCATTCCTCTTTATTATTTATTTGGAGAGGATGCTTATAACCTTTCTTTTACATTAAAATCCATTCAAGAAAATGTTCTGCCCCAGCTCTCTTCAGATTTTGATAAGGATACAGTTTATGGCGACAGCACCACAATTAATCAAGTTCTGGATAGGGCTACTACTTTTCCTTTCGGAACAGGAAAAAAAATAATTGTTGTAAAAGAAGCGGAAAAAATCAGAGACAAAAAATTACTTAAAGAATATGTGCTCTCGCCAACAAATTTTACGATTCTTGTATTTATCCACAATGGTGTTATTACTAATCTTACTTCAGAACCATTTAAAACTCTACTTGCACAAAATTATCTTTTTGAAGCAAAGGAATTAAAAGGCAGGCATTTAATAAATTGGTTAATTAATTATTGTGAGGCCCAAGGGAAAAACATTTCAGAAGATAATGCACAGGTTTTGGTTGATATGGTTGGCGAAAACAGGAATCTTCTGGAAATGCAAATTGAAAAACTAATTACACACGAAGGGAATAAAAAAGAAATAACAATTGAAGCAATTCAGCAGGTTTCGTCATCACTTAAACAAAATACAATTTTCGATTTGCAGAATGCAATTGGTGTAAAGGATAAATCAAAAGCACTTAAGGTTGCTTACAATCTTTTAGACAACGGCGCTGAACCGGTATTTATAGTTGCTATGCTTACACGTTATTTTACTGCTATTGCAAAAATAAGTGAACTTAGGGCAAAGAAAACTCCCGATGCAACTGCAGCTCGCACAATCAGTGTTCATCATTTCTTTTATCCTGGCTATGTAAAAGCCCGCAGCCTGTTTTCAGATAAAAAACTAATTGAAGTTTTCAGATCTTTGCTTAAAGCTGACATTTTAATTAAGACAACCTCTACTGGGAACAAAGAAATTATCACAATTCTTATTGCTGAGATTCTTCAATAAACAAACCTTTTCATTTCTTTAAAATTTTATTTGTTTTTTGGTTAATTTAACATTGTATTATGGAAACAAATTTCAATTTCTTCAGGTATAAAAGTAGCTAATGGCAAAAAACCTCAGAGAACTTTCGGATGAGGAACTAATACTTGAGTTTCAGCGGAATGGAACCGAAAGTGCTTTCGAGATTATTGTTCAGCGTTATAAAAATCCTTTAACAAATTATGTTTTTAGGTTTTTAGGTGATTATGAGGCTTGCAGTGATGTTGTGCAGGAAACAATGATAAAACTTTACAGGTATAAAGATACATATAGCTCGGTTGCGAAGTTTTCAACTTGGATTTATACAATTGCGGGCAACCTTGCAAGAACAGAATACCGAAGAATGCGTAGACGTAAGTTTTTTTCAATTAGTGATTTTGGAGAAGAACATAAACAATTTGATCTCCCGGATGAAGTTTACAGACCGGATGTTATGACTGATAGTGGAATAAAAGAAGAAATAATTCAAAACGCATTGACTAAAGTAAAAGATGTATATCGCGAGGCTGTAATTTTAAGAGATATTGAAGGAATGTCGTACGAAGAAATTGCGGAAATATTAAAAGTAAATCAAGGCACAGTTAAATCGAGAATAAACAGAGGAAGAGCACAACTACAGGAATTATTGAAAGATATTTACAATGACTAAGCCCAGGGCTTATAAATAGGTGAAGAAATGAAAATGAATGATGAAAAGAAATATGAAAAAGTGATTAAAGACCTTAAAAATCTGCAGCAGGTTAAAGCACCTGCTAAATTCGAAGCAGATTTGAAAAGAAGAATAAATTCGGAAAAATTTAAAACAGAAGAAAAGAGTTTTTGGGGAAAAATTTTTTTACCTTCCAGACTAATTCCATCCCTTGGATTAGCAACTGCGGCAATTGTTGTATTTCTTGTTGTTAACGTTAATTCTGAAGAGATGGATAATCCGTTTTTAATTGAACCAAGATTGCGTGAAGATATAGTTGCAGTAACCGATTTTTATTCGATCGAAGATAAAAAGGAGGAATTAAAGAAAGAACAACCTGTTATGCGAAGAGATAGAGTAGATGAAGATAAAATGAAAAGTAAAGATCAGCTTGAAACTTCTAAAGAGCATAATCTCGCAGGCAGAGAAGAAATATCCGAATCAGAAGCAATCATTGAACAGCGACCTATTGTAACCGAAGGCGGAGTTGTAGAATTAGAAACAAGCGCACCTGAATCCACATTCGCAGAGCTAACGGATGAAGTGGAGCCTACTGAAACAACCTCTGAAATGGCTACAGGATTGGCGATAACAAAACAAGAATTGAACTTTAGGCAGGTTCAATTGTCTGAAGAGGAACAGCAGGTAGTGGACAAATTGAGAACAAAAGTGCAATCACTGCAAAACGTTAAAACAGAAGAAGATATAAAGTAAAAACCGAAAAAATTGCTATTAAATAAGCTTTGCACTTCCTATCAAAATCTTTATATTAACGCCTCAAATTTTCGAGATAATTGTAGAAAATAAAGGATTTTTAAATGAAAAAAGGCATTCACCCGGAATACAGACCAGTAGTGTTTCAGGACCCGTCTTGCGATTTTGCTATTTTAACCAAATCAACAATTAAATCGTCTGATACAATTAAATGGTCGGATGGCAATACTTATCCACTTATTAAATTAGAAATATCGAGCGGCTCACATCCGTTTTTTACAGGAAAGCAAAAGCTTGTTGATACTGCCGGTCGAGTTGAGAAATTCCAGAGAAAATATGCGGGGAAAAAAGCGGACAAAAAATAAGTCCAGGCTCAAAAAATTTCTTAAAAGCCAGGTTGACTGGCTTTTTTATTTTTAAAGAAAAAACAGAACTATTTTGTTTAGTTTTGAATTAATATATTAGACCTAATTGTTTATGAATAAAAAAATGAAAAATATTATAATTGGAATAGTGATTCTTATCATCCTTCTTGTAATAATTCTACCGAAGGTAATTTCTTCCGGTGATGATAATGCTTCTCAGCAGAATTCTGGAATGATGAATCGTTCAATACCGGTTACAGCACACATTGCAGTCTATGAAACACTTAGTAATAAAGTCTATACAACAGGCACAATACTAGCTAATGAAGAAGTTGAGTTGAGGAGCGAGATTGCCGGGAAGATCACAAATATTTTATTTAAAGAAGGTGCTTATGTAAATAAGGGTGATCTGCTAATCAAAATTAATGATGCGGATTTGCAGGCTCAGTTAAGAAAAGCGGAATCAAAAGTTAAGCTGATTGAAGATAGGGAGACAAGACAAAGACAGCTTGTCCAAAACCAGATGATCAGCCAGGAAGATTACGAAAGTACTTTGAACGATCTTGAAGCAAGCCAAGCAGAGTACGATCTCATAAAAGCAGAGATTGATAAAACAGAAATAAGAGCTCCTTTCAATGGCGTGATAGGTTTACGCGGAGTTAGTGAAGGTAGTTTTGTAACTACTTCAACGGCAATTGCACGTTTACAGAATCTTTTAAATCTTAAAGTGGATTTTTCAATTCCTCAAAAGTATGCATCAATTGTAAAGATTGGTGATGAGATAGTATTTAAACTAAGCAGTGGAGATTTTGAGTATAAAGCCAGAGTTTATGCGGTTGAACCAAAAATTGATCCATCAACAAGAACATTAAAGCTTCGTGCTATTTGTGGAACTAATTATAAAGATCTTTTCCCCGGGGCATTTGTAAATGTTGAAGTTAAGCTAAAAGAAAATGAGAACGCGATCCTTGTCCCGACGGTAGCTGTTGTACCCGAGTTAAAAGGACAATCAGTTTATTTATACAAAGGTGGAACTGTAACCCCGCAATCTGTTGAGTTGGGTTTACGTGAAGAAAAAAGAGTGCAGATTGTCTCTGGTCTAGAAGAGGGTGATACGGTTGTCACTTCAGGGATTCTTCAGATGAGACCCGGTGCAAAGGTTAACATAACTGAATTTAATTAATTGCAAATACTGAATTTATGAGTTTATCTTCCCTAAGTATAAGAAGACCTGTGTTATCAATAGTTATGTCTTTAGCTATTGTTGTATTCGGAATTATAGGTTACACTTATCTTGGAGTAAGAGAATTTCCATCTGTTGATCCCCCGATTATTACTGTTACAACGACATACGTCGGTGCCAACGCAGATGTAATTGAAAGCCAGATAACAGAACCTCTCGAAGAATCAATAAACGGTATTGCCGGAATAAGAACTTTAACTTCAGTCAGCAGAGATGGCAGAAGCACTATAACTGTTGAGTTTGATATTGATGTTGACCTTGAGGCAGCAGCGAACGATGTAAGAGACAGGGTTTCAAGAGCACTCAGGTTTCTACCTCCAGATATAGATATCCCAATTGTTGCAAAAGCTGATGCCGATGCTTTCCCGATAGTTTTTCTGGGGGTTCAGAGTAATACACGGAATCTGCTTGAGCTGAGTGAAATGGCAAACAATGTTTTCAAAGAAAGACTGCAGACAATTCCCGGTGTAAGCAGTATTCAGATTTGGGGCGAAAAAAAATATTCAATGAGATTGTGGCTTGATCCTGCAAAACTTGCAGCGTTCAGTTTAACTGCTGTTGATGTAAGCAATGCTTTAAATCGTGAGAATATAGAACTTCCTTCTGGCAGAATTGAAGGTGATAACACGGAACTGTCAATCAGAACAATCGGAAGACTTTCTTCCGAGGAAGAATTTAATGATCTCATAATTAAAGAAGATGAAGGTGGAATTGTACGCTTGAGAGATCTTGGTTATGCAGAGCTGGGTGCCGAAAATGAAAGAACGGTACTTAAATGGAATGGTATTCCGATGGTTGGAGTTGTTCTCGTTGCACAAGCTGGTGCCAACAATATTGCAATCACGGATGAATTTTACAAAAGACTCGATCAGCTTAAGAAAACTTTACCTTCAGACATAACTACACTTATTGGTTTTGATGTTACTAGGTATATTAAAGAATCAATTACCGAAGTGGAGCAAACCATAATCATAGCTTTTGGTCTTGTGATTTTGATTATTTTCTTGTTTCTGAGAGATTGGAGAACAACTTTAATCCCGATCATTGCAGTACCAATTTCTCTCATCGGATCCTTCTTCATTATGTATTTTGCTGACTTCACTATAAATGTATTAACACTGCTCGGGATAGTGCTTGCCATTGGGATTGTTGTCGATGATGCAATTGTTGTACTGGAGAATATTTATGTAAAAATTGAAAATAAAATGGTTCCAATTGAAGCAGCAAGAAAAGGTGCGGCAGAAATATTCTTTGCAGTCGTTTCGACTACAGTTGCACTTGCTTCAGTTTTTATGCCGGTGATATTTCTTCAGGGATTGACCGGCAGATTATTCAGAGAATTTGGAATTGTGATCGCCGGAAGTGTTATCATATCTTCTTTCGTTGCACTCACCTTAACACCAATGTTGAGCTCACGGATTTTAAAGAGAAGAGAACAGCACAATTGGTTCTACAATGCTACAGAACCGTTCTTTGCTAAAATGAATGCTACTTATAAACGGCATTTAACAGGCTTTATGAATTATAAGTGGCTTACCTTCCCCGGAATAGTAGTTACGGTAATAATCATTTGGATACTGTTCGATAATATTCCGACAGAACTAGCACCGCTTGAGGATAGAAACAGGTTAACATTCTTTGTGACTGCACCTGAAGGAGCTACTTTTGAATATATGGACAACTATATGGGAAATCTTGTTGATGTTCTTCGAGAAAACATTCCTGAAAGTGAAGGAGTTTTTTCAGTTACCTCACCCGGTTTTGGTGCTTCAAGTTCAGTTAATTCAGGATTTGCAGGAGCAATTCTTGTTGATCCGAAACTAAGAGATAGAGAACAGCAGCAAATTGCAGATCAGATTATGCCTGTAGTCGGAGCTTTGTCCGGTGCAAGGACTTTTGTAACACAGCAGCAAACAATCGGTGGCGGAAGACGCGGAGGTTTACCGGTTCAGTTTGTAATACAGGCTCCCAATTTTGAAAAGCTTGAAGAATTCCTTCCAAAGTTTTTAGATGAGACAAGAAACTATCCCATCTTCACTATAGTTGATGTTAATCTTAAATTCAATAAACCGGAAATAAAGCTAAGTATTGATCGTCAGAAAGCACGTTCACTTGGAGTTTCAACTTTCGAAATTGCACAGACTATACAGGCTGCTTTCAGTGGACAAAGATTTGGGTTCTTTATAAAAGATGGAAAACAGTACCAGGTGATCGGTCAGTTTTCAAGAGAGAATAGGGACGAGCCGATTGATTTGAAATCAACTTATGTAAAAAATAACAGGGGTGAATTAATTCAACTCGATAACGTTGTCTTTACTGAAGAGCAAAGTGCTCCACCTCAGCTTTTCAGGTTTAACAGGTATGTATCTGCAACTGTTTCTGCAGGACTTGCACCGGGAAAAACTCTCGGTGAAGGAATTGAAACAATGTACGAGATCGGTGACAAAGTTTTGGATGAAACATTTGCAACTTCTCTTGACGGACCTTCAAAAGATTTTCAGGAAAGTTCGTCCAGCCTGCTGTTTGCATTCATACTTGCGCTCGGCTTGATCTACCTTGTCCTCGCTGCTCAGTTCGAGAGTTTCAGAGATCCGTTTATAATTTTATTTACTGTTCCTCTTGCATTGGCCGGTGCTTTGCTTTCGATTTGGTATTTTAATCAGACTTTGAATATATTCAGTCAGATCGGAATAATTATGCTGATAGGACTGGTTACTAAAAATGGTATTCTGATTGTTGAATTTGCAAACCAGCGAAAAGCGGCAGGACTTGAAAAAACAGAAGCAGTTATCAGTGCGGCAATATCAAGGTTGAGGCCAATATTGATGACAAGCCTTTCAACCGTTCTTGGAATTCTTCCGATTGCACTGGCTCTCGGTGCAGGTTCAGAAAGCAGGGTTTCGATGGGTATCGCGGTGATTGGGGGATTGATCTTTTCAACATTTCTGACTCTTTTTGTTATTCCCGCGATGTATACTTATCTGTCGAGGAAAAAAGCAACTGTTAGTAATGTAACCGAAACAGATTTTGCACCTGTTCATGTTCAGGAATCTTAACCTAAAAAGTGTTAAATTTCAAAAAATTAAAAAGATTTTTATATGTCCATCTGTATTTTTGAAGACGAACTATATCTGAACTTTGAGCCGCTGATCTATTCACGACCGGTATATGATTTGGTATGTGGAATGAATACTTTAAAGAAAAAAATCTTGCGTGCTTTTCCCAGGGAGAAAGTGGTTCTAAAATGCCGTCCTTATCTTGAACCATTCGTTAAAGAACAAAACAGGAAATTTAAGGTTAATGAATTTGAAGAAGATGATTATTTGTTTGTAAATGGTAGAATTGTTGCGCCTCCTAATCTTAAAAAGGTTTTATCAGATAAGTCAAAAGATGACAGGGCTTATATTTCAAATGGTGTAGTTGTCGCCGCAAAAGTATCTAAAAAGAATCTAAAAAAACTCTCACTAGATAAAACAGAAATAATTAATACAAGAATTTTTAATCAATTACCTTGCGTGGAAGTTGAGGTTATCAGTGTTAATTATTTATGGGATTTAATTCATCTGAACGGTAAAGAAATTCAAAATGACTTTGAGTTTATTACTGAAGCAAAGAAGAGCAAAACTTCTGTAAAGAAAAAGAATTACAAAGGTGTAAATTTTATAAACCGGAAAAACATTTTCATCGGTAAGGACACCGAAATAAAACCTGGCGTTGTATTGGATGCTTCCAAAGGACCTATTTATATTGATAAAAGCGTAACCATTTTTCCAAACGCTGTTATTCAAGGACCGGTGTCTGTAGGCGAATATTCTCAAATAAAAAGTAGTTCAACAATTTATCCAAATGTGAGTATTGACAAAGTCTGCAAGGTTGGCGGTGAAGTAGAAGATTCAATAATACATCAATTTACAAATAAGCAGCACCCAGGATTTCTGGGGCATTCATATATTGGCAGCTGGATAAATATTGGTGCAGATACTAATTGCAGTGATTTACAGAATAACTACGGTACTATTAAAGTACAGGTAAACGGAAAGCATATTGACTCTGGGAAACAGTTTGTCGGTTTGATGATGGGCGATCATTCAAAAACTGCAATCAACACAATGTTTAACACAGGAACTGTTGTTGGATTTTCGTGCAATATTTATGGTGCAGGATTTCCACCAAAGTATATTCCGTCATTTGCATGGGGAGGAAGTGAATCAGTAAGGGAATATAAATTCTCTAAAGCCATAGAAACTGCAAAAGCAGTATTTGATAGAAGGGGAAAAGAGTTTAGTAATCAAGATGAAAATTTATTTAAGGAAATTTTTGAATTAACAAAAGAAGATCGTATGAAAAGAGGATTTTAATGGAACAGGAACAAAATAATGTTGTGCTTGAAGCTCACGAAATAAAAGATCTGTACCAGGGCGTACGTGGACTTGCAATAAAAATTTTAAATAGAATTGATAGAACAGACGCATATCTGGAACGAATGCTCGACAACGAAATGAAAAGTGCTGAGCTAAAAGGACAGGATAAAGCCTTACTGTATGAAATTGTCCACGGAGTTGTAAGATGGCAGGGTAGATTAGATTGGATATTGAACGGCTTCTACAAGGGGACTTTTTCTAAAGCAATTCCAAACTTAAAAAATGCGCTACGAGTTGCTCTATACCAGATTCTATTTTTAGATCGTGTACCGGATTATGCAGCAGTAAATGAAGTTGTAGAGTTTGTAAAAAGATTGCAGGGGCAAAAACCAGCCGATCTTGTGAATGCAGTTCTTCGGAATATTATTAGAAGTAAAAATGCAATCCGTTATCCGGATCCCGATGAAGATTTAATCGGATATATGGCAGCATATTATTCGCATCCCTCATGGCTGGTTAAAAGATATATTCAAAGATTTGGAAGAGAAGAAACCGAGCAGCTTCTTTTTACAAATAATGAAAAGCCTTTTTTAACACTTCGTATTAATGCTTTGAAAACCAAACCGGAAGACTTTAAAAAACTACTTGAATCCGTTCACTTAAAATACAGACAAGGTGTGTATCTCCCGGAATTTTTTAAACTTCAAAATCTTACAAACATAACAGCGTGGGAGTTTTATGGTAAAGGGTATTTTAACATTCAGGATGAAAGCGCAGGATTGGCATGCAGGCTTTTGGATGTGCAGGAAGGTTTTAGAATATTAGATATGTGTGCTGCCCCTGGCGGAAAAACAGCTTATATTGCTGCACTTATTCATTCGAGAGGAGAAGTTGTAGCACTCGATCGTTTTGAAAGCAGACTTAAACTTCTGCAAAAAAATATGGAAAGATTACAAGTTGATTGTGTAAGATCGGTCGCAATTGATGCACTTGAATATAACAGTTTGCCCTTTGATAGAATTTTAGTTGATGTACCTTGCTCAGGAACTGGTACACTTTCCAAGAAGCCGGATATAAAATGGAGGCGGGATATTTTTGATATCCGGGATTTGAATAAAACCCAGTTAAAGCTGCTTACAAAAGCTGGGGAGCTTGTTAAAAAAGATGGAGTTATTGTTTACAGCACTTGCTCAATTGAACCTGAAGAAAATTTTGAAATTGTAAAACAGTTTTTATCACAAAACAGCAACTTCAAATTTGAAAGTGCAAGCGGAAAATTTCCCGATGAAATTGTAGACGGAAACGGGTGCATTCAAACTTTACCGCAGAAGCATAAAATGGATGGTGCATTTGCGGCAAAGCTGGTGAGAGTTTCTTAATTTTATAAATCAAAATTTTTTAAATAAACTTTATTTGATATGCTGGACAAGTATGCTGAAGAATTAAGAGAGGCGCGTGAGAAAAAAGGTATAACCCTGCAGCAAATGGCTGCCAAAACGCGTATTGATATAAAATTCTTAGAGGCTATTGATAATGGTAACTTTAGCTTTTTACCCGAGCTATATGTTAAGGCTTTTCTTAAGCAATTTGCAAAAGTTGTTGAGTTGGATGAAAAGGAAACCATTGAAAGATATGAAGATGCCAAGGATGGTAAGCTGATAAGCAAAGAAGAGGGCAAATCACTCTTAGAACAAAAAGTTGATATTGAAAAAAAGAAGGAAACTGAAAAAGAAATAAAAGTTGAAAAAGAAGTTGCTAGAGAAATAGTAAAGGAACCTGTAAAGAAATCTGAAGAGCCGCCCTTAAAAACATTTTCGGATGTATCTTCTCAAAAATCCACTGATAATTCAGCCAGAAAAAATAAGACCTTAGTTACAACTATTGCGGCCATTATTGCTGCTGCAGTGGTTGTTTTAGTTGTATACTATTTATTCTTTAGTAAATCTTCTGACATTGTAGTTGAGGAAAAACCTTATGAACAGGTTTTGAAGGAGACTAACGAAAGATTTCGGGTTGAAGAAGAACCCCCACAGACTGTTACTCAAATTACCGACAGCCTGCTTGTGCAAATAACAAATGTAGATTCCGTTGATTCGGTTTGGGTTCTGGTTATTTATGATGATAAAAGCAAAGAGGATTTTATGTTATACCCTGGAAGAAATAAATCAGTAAAGGCAGCCGACAATTTAAAATTTACTTTCGGTAACTCGGGCGTAGTGAGATTAAGTCTGAATAACAGCCTTCTTAATTTTGAAGGACGCAAAAGATCTGTGCGTCACTTCAAAGTAGATTCATCAGGAATTGAAAGATTATTTTCGCCCCCCATTTTGAATATAGAGTAGAATGTCTTCATCTGTTAATAAAAAAATTGAGTCTTTGCGTGAAAAGATCAGAGAACACGACTATAATTATTACGTCCTTGCCGAGCCCGCTGTAAGTGATCGGGAATATGATAAACTATATAAAGAGCTGCAGAAATTAGAACAAGAGCATCCTGAATTTATTACACCCGATTCACCGACACAGAGAGTTGGCAGCGATCTCACAAAAGAATTTAATCCTGTAACACACAAAATCCCGATGTTGAGTCTTTCGAACACTTACAGCCAAAAAGAACTGTTGGATTTTGACAGAAGAGTAAAAAATGCCTTACCCGAGAATGAAAAAGTGGAATATATAGTTGAACTTAAAATTGACGGAGCCTCGGTAAGTTTAAATTATGTTAATGACAAGTTGAAAACAGCAGCTACACGCGGAGACGGGACGGTTGGTGAGGAAATAACAAATAATGCCAGAACTATCCGTTCTATTCCAATTATCTTAAATAAAATTAATTCGCTGCCGTATAAGCTTAAAGATTTTGAAGTGCGTGGTGAAATTTTTATAAATGTGAAAGATTTCGAAATACTGAATAAGGAACGAAAGAAAAGAGGCGAAAAACTTTTTGCTAATCCCAGAAATTCAGCAGCAGGAACTCTTAAAATGCAGGATCCAAAAGAAGTTTCGCGGAGACCTTTAAATAGTTTCCTTTATACAATTGTATCGCCCGAAGATAATTTAAAGACACAGGAAGAAAATTTAGAAATACTAAAAAAGTTAGGCTTTAGAGTTAACGGTAACTATAAAAAATGCAGCAGTATTGAACAGGCATTAAAAATTTGCACCGAATTTGAAAAAATCCGTGATGAACTTGATTATGAAATTGATGGAGCCGTAATCAAAGTAAATTCAATTAAACAACAAAATATTTTAGGTAGTATTGCTAAATCACCACGCTGGGCAGTTGCTTATAAATTTAAAGCAAAACAGGCTACTACTAAAATAAATGAAATTCGCTGGCAGGTTGGAAGAACAGGCGCAATAACACCGGTTGCAGAACTTGAGCCTGTGTTTTTAGCCGGATCAACAATCAGCAGAGCCACTTTGCATAATTTTGATGAAATAGAGAGGAAAGATATAAGGTTAAACGATACAGTTATTATTGAAAAGGGAGGGGATGTAATTCCAAAAATTGTAGAAGTGATTTTAAGTAAAAGAAAACCATCTACAAAAAAAACAAAACCACCGGAAAAATGTCCAGCTTGCAAAACACCTCTATTTAAGCCCGAAGAAGAAGTTGCATACTACTGTCAAAATTCCGAGTGTCCGGAACAGATTAAAGGCAGACTTGAACATTTTGCGTCGCGTGGTGCAATGGATATTGAAGGTTTGGGTGAAGCACTAATTGAACTTTTTGTTGACAAAGGTTTTCTTAAAACTTACTCTGATATTTATCTTTTAAAAGATAAACGTGATGATTTAATTGGAATTGATCGGTTGGGTGAAAAAAGTGTTGATAATCTTTTAAAAGCGATTGAAAGCAGTAAGAATAAACCATTCGAAAAAGTGTTGTTTGCAATCGGTATTCGATATGTTGGAACCGGAGTCGCAAAAAAACTTGCAAATCACTTTAATTCAATAGATGAATTATTGAAAGCATCCGAAGAAGAAATAACATCTGTTTATGAAATTGGTGAAAGCATTAGTAGAAGCCTTAATCAATTTTTTTCCAATAAATCAAATATTAAAATTATTCGGGAATTGAAAAAAGCTGGACTAAGCTTTACTTTTGAGAAGTCAAAATCCGTTAAAGTAAAGGACAATTTTTTTAAGGGCAAAGTTTTCGTTCTGACGGGAAGTTTAAGTACTTTAACACGCGATGAAGCAACAGAACAAATTGAAAACTTTGGCGGAAATGTAACTTCCAGCGTTAGTAAAAAAACCGATTATGTTGTTTACGGTGAAAAAGCCGGATCAAAATTAGATAAAGCAAAATCACTCGAGGTTAAATTGTTAACCGAATTGGAATTTGTTAAGAAACTAAAAAAACTGAAGAGTAATGATTGAGACTTTAAAAGAACAGGCAGCGCGATTTATCCTTAGGAAAAGAACATCACAAAAGGAATTCAACCAAAGAAATTTTTCTTCTGTATTTCAAAAATCATTTTCCTTTTTAATTCTAATGCCTGTAGATGACAAAGATTTTCGACTATCAACACCTGTCTTGGAATATTTAAAAGAACAGAAAAAAAATATTATTGTGCTTACAAACGATTTTCGAATTAGTCTTCTTCCCACTTTCTTTAAAGCAAATGCTGTCGAGCATGGAATTAAAGATACAACAAAGCTAAAACTGCCAACCCGGAATATTATTAACAAGCTATCAAATATGAGGTTCGATGTAATAATTGATTTAAACAGACGGGAAGAAATTTTTTACAAGTATATAACCAAAGCCCTTAATGTGCCGGTAAAAATTGGTTTTGTGTATCCGGATTCCGATAGTTATTTTAATCTGCAAATTGCAAATTCTAAGCACGAGCCTGATATTTCTTACAATAATTTGCTAAATTGCCTAAAGATGTTTTAGAGATTTATTATGAACTTTGAAGTAAAGAAACGGGATGATATAACAATCTTTAAGCTCAATGAGCAAAGGCTTGATACAAATATATCGGGATTGCTAAAAGGCGAATTCACAATGCTGCTCAAAGTGGAGGAAGCAAAAAAATTTATTTTAGATTTAAGTGATGTTGAAAGCTGCGATAGTTCAGGTTTAAGTGCTATTCTTGTTGCTAACAGAATACTGAATTCCACAAACGGATATATGAGAATTGCATCTCCTTCCGAAAAAGTTTTTTCATTGATAAAAATAACTCAGCTTGATAGAGTGCTGCCTGTTTGCGAAACTGTTGATGCGGCTTTTGAAGAACTGAAAAAATTAAATTAAAAAAACAACCCCCTTATTTGTTATTAAGCATCCATCATTTTACGGATGCTTTTTAGCTTTAAATTAAATATGATATACTAAACAAATTCACTATTTGGAAAACAGATTTATAGATTATATAATTATCGCAAGTTACCTGCTCGCTGTTGCACTAATCGGAAAATTTTCTGGCGGTAAGCAAAAATCGGTTAAAGATTATTTCCTCGGTGCAAAACATATTCCATGGTGGGCGGTTTGTTTTTCAATTGTCGCTGCAGAAACCAGCGCGCTCACTTTTATTTCAGTACCAGGGCTTGCATATTTGACAAATCTTAATTTTTTGCAAGTTGCAGTTGGATTTTTAGTCGGAAGAATAATTGTTGGAATGTTGTTTTTGCCTGCCTACTTTAAAGGTGAACTTGAAACCGCTTATAAATTCCTCGATACAAGGTTCGGGAAATCTACAAGATCATTTGCATCGGTCGTTTTTTTGTTAACGCGCCTTGCCGCTGATGGTGTGAGGCTTTTTGCGACTTCTATTCCATTGTATTTGATGCTGCAGGTAAACCCAATTGCAGCAATAATATTAGTTGCACTTATGTCCTTGATTTACACTTATACAGGCGGTATAAAGGGAGTAATTTGGGTAGATGCATTGCAGATGTTCATTTATATTGGAGGAGCAATAGCTGCAGGAACAATTTTATTTAATTTACTCCCAGATGGTTGGAATACAGTGTGGGAAAGCTCTTCAGCCGATTCAAAATTATCATTTATTAACACTGGTTTTAGTTTAAGCCTGAGTGAATTTTTTCGTCAACCGTATACCTTACTTGCGGGAATTATTGGCGGAGCATTTTTATCAATGGCTTCACATGGAACAGATCAATTAATTGTCCAAAGACTGCTTGCAACAAAAAGTTTAAAGAGTGCTAAAAAAGCTGTAATCGGCAGTGGAATAATAATCCTGTTTCAGTTTGCATTTTTTTTAATTGTAGGAATTCTGTTGTATGCTTACTATGGATCCTTAAATATAAGATCAGATGAAATATTTCCTAAATTTATAATTGAAGTTCTGCCTGTCGGAGTTTCTGGAATAATTATAGCGGGATTGCTTGCTGCTGCTATGTCCACTCTTGCAGGTTCTATGAGTTCACTTTCATCTTCAGCAATGATGGATATATTTATTCCGTTTTTTGGAAAAAACATAAGTGAAAATAATAAGCTTATCATTTCCCGCGTACTAACAATTGTTTTTGCCGTGCTATTAATTCTGTTCGCATTAATTTTTATTGAGAGTTCACAAGCAGTGGTTGAAGTTGCATTAAGCATTGCTTCGTTCACTTACGGTGGTTTGCTTGGAGCATTTTTATTGGGATTGATAAATCAAAAAGTTCAGGAAAGAGAAGCTATAATTGGCTTTATATCAGGAATAGCAATTATGGTTGTAATTATTTCTCTAAAAATAGTTGCATGGACCTGGTTTACTTTTGTTGGTGTAATAGCTACAGTATTAGTTGGTTCATTGCTGGCTTGGATGAAGAGCAACAAGCAAGAAAACAAAAAAAGTTAAATTTGTAAGCCTAATCATCACATAATTGTTTTATGTAATGATAAGCCTCCAGATGTCCGAGTTCGTAAGCCTTCTTTAAATCCGCACAACAATCTGCTTTATCGCCAGTTTTATTTTTAGCCAGGGCTCTTTCAAAATATGCAGCTTCGTGCCGTGGGTTTTTACTAATTGCAATCGAAAAATTTTGTATTGCTGCATTTAATTTGTCATAGTCTTTGTTTATCAATCCTAGCATGTAGTAACCTTCAGCAAAATTTGGCTCTGCTTTTAAATAGCTCTCTAAATCCAGTTCAGCTCCGTTGTAGTCTTTTGCGTTATATCTGGCTACTCCGCGATAGTATAATGCGTTGGCTTCACCTATTTGTAATCTAATAGCTTCTGTAAAATCTGGGATTGAACTTTCATAGTTTCGCAGTCTTAATTTTGTAAGTGCTCTGCAGTAGTATCCTATCGGAGCATCGGGTTTTACATCGATCGCAGCACTAAATTCACCAACAGCACCTTTAAAATCACTGTGGTTACATTTATCTATACCATTTCTAATAGCTTTTGTCAGACGATCGTTTTCAATATCAAAATAAGTTTTAAACCTCATTACCTCCGATTTAGGATCTCTTTGAGGTGCACTTGTAGTTATTTTGGGAGTAGCTGATTCTTTGGTATTTTCATTTTCTTCCTTCACTTCCACAACTTCTTCCTTCATTCCCCTTTCTAAAGCAACTCTTTCCTGAAGTGATAATTTAGGCTGAAACTCTCTGCTGCTGCTTTTGAATAGGATAACAATTACCACTACTGCAGCAATAGCTAAAACTGGAACAATTATTTCAAACATATTTCACCGCTATTTTATCCCAAAATATCGGTTAATGTCATCAATTTATATGCCTGAATGAATTAAATTAAAAATGCAGAATTATTATATTTTTACATTATTTAGCGATCATATTTTAAGTTAATTTTATGATTATTTCAGGTATTATTTTCTTTTGCACTACTTAGATATAACAATAATCGCGCTATATTTTGTCATCTCAATTAGCATCGCATTGTATTATTCAAAGCGGGCTGGCAAAAGCATAAACGAGTTTTTTCTTTCCGGAAGAAATTTGCCATGGTATCTTGCAGGAATTTCTATGGTTGCAACTACGTTTGCGGCTGATACGCCTCTTGCGGTTACTGAGCTTGTTGCAAATAACGGAATTGCAGGCAACTGGCTATGGTGGAATTTTGCAATTGGTGGAATACTTACTGTCTTCTTTTTTGCAAAACTGTGGCGAAGAGCAGGAATTTTAACTGAAGTTGAATTTGTTGAAATACGTTATTCGGGTAAACCTGCTAAGTTTTTAAGAGGATTCAGAGCTGTTTATCTCGGCTTGTTCATGAATGTAATTATCATCGGCTGGGTTAATAAAGCGATGTCTTCAATTTTAGTTGGAATGTTCGGTGTTGATGAAACCACAGTTTATTTCTACGTTTTTGGATGCATGGCAGTTGTTGCAATTTATGCTGCACTTTCAGGATTGTGGGGAGTTGTTGTTTCAGATGCATTTCAATTTATTTTAGCGATGACCGGCTGTATTATACTTGCAATAATTGTTTTAAACTTACCGCAAGTTGGTGGAATATCGGGTTTAAAAAATAATCTTCCTGAATTTGCATTCGATTTTTTTCCAAAAGTGACAGATGCCGGTTCCATTGCAGGAACACTTGCTCTTTCTGTTTCATCCTTCTTAGCTTATATAGGAATTGTCTGGTGGGCATCGTGGTATCCGGGCGCAGAACCCGGCGGAGGTGGTTATGTCGCACAGAGAATGATGTCTGCAAAAGATGAAAAGCATTCACTGCTTGCTACTTTGTTTTTTCAAGTGGCACATTATGCGATAAGACCATGGCCATGGATAATTGTTGGGTTATGTACTTTAGTTCTGTATCCCGAACTTGCCGCAGATGAAAAACGAATGGGTTTTATATACGCAATGAATGATTTTCTTCCTCTAGGATTAAAAGGAATGTTAGTTGCAGCATTCTTTGCGGCTTATATGAGTACCATAGCTACACAACTAAACTGGGGCGCGTCTTATTTAATTAATGATCTTTACAAACGGTTTTTAAAAACCAATGCTGATGAAAAGCATTATGTAAAATCTTCACGGTTAGCAACTCTTTTATTAATGTTTGTATCAATTGTAGTTACACTTTTTATCAGTAGAATTTCAGGCGCTTGGGAATTTATTCTAGAATGCGGTGCTGGTGTTGGATTAGTTTTAATTTTAAGATGGTTTTGGTGGAGAGTAAACGCATGGTCCGAAATATCTGCAATGATTACTCCTTTTATTATTTATCCATTAACACTTGCTGCAGGATTAGAATTTCCAAACACACTTTTTGCTATTGTTCCCACAACAACAATTGTGTGGCTTGTGCTAACATATCTAACAAAGCCAACGGAGGAAACTGTGCTGCTAGAATTTTATAAACGGGTTTATCCCGGCGGTAGACTGTGGAAACGTATTTCTTCACAATTACCTGAAATAAAAGAACAAAAAGTGTTTTTGAAAATGTTCATTAACTGGATATTTGGAGTTCTTCTTGTTTATTCTATATTATTTGGAACCGGGAAATTGATATTTGCCGAATATATTGATTTCAGCATTTATGCTACCATTGCATTGATATCTGCAATAATTGTAGTTAAAAATTTATCCGTTTTGCAACGACAAAATTAAATTAACAAATGATTGATAAAACTTTAGCGAGAAACATTAAACTTATTGTTTCGGATCTTGATGGAACACTTTTGAGCGATGATGGCAATTTAGGAGTCGAAACGAAAAAAATAATAAAGGAATTAATAAAAGAAGGTTTAACCTTTTCAATTGCTACCGGCAGACTGCACTCTGCTGTAATTCCTGTTGCTAAAATACTGCCTTTAAACGGGCCAATAATTTCACTGGATGGAGCATTAATTAAGTATCATTCAAATGGAAAAACAATTTTCAAGTCTTTTCTAAAAAAAAGGCATGTTAAAAAAGCGATAAATTTTTCAGAAGAAAATTTAATAAATCTTGTGCTGTGTCATTCAGATGCTATTTATTATACCGATTTTAATACTGTTATTCCTTCGCTTTTAAGCAAGTTCGGTGCCGAATATAAAAAGATTGATTTCTATGATGAGTATATTAAAAATACCTTAGAGATAGTATGTGCAAGTGATATGAAAGCATCTATAAAATCAATGCATGAGGCTTTTACTTTTCCAACAACCCTCGGGTGCAGCACTTCATTTTTTAAAAGCCACAGTTATGAAAATATTTTCTATCTAGAAATTAGAAAAGCAGGCTGCAATAAAGGAAAAGGATTAAAAAGAGTTTTAAAACACCTAAATTTAAAACCTGAAAATGCAGTTGTTATGGGGGATTGGTATAATGACATTACGCTTTTCCAAACAAAAGCATTTAAAGTAGCTGTTGCAAATGCAATTCCAGAGCTTGTAAATTTATCCGATTATGTTACGAAGGGTACAAACAACGAAGAAGGAGCCGCAGAATTTTTTGAAATGATTTTAAAGGCAAAAAGGAATTAGAAAATGAGTTCAGAAATGGAAAAATCTAAAAAGGGATTTTTTATAAAGTTTGTAATAGGTTTCATAACCGTTACGCTTATAGTATTTATGTTTCCAAAAGGTGAATCCATTGAATTTGAAGTTTCCGAAGGAGCGATTTGGCTTTACGATGATTTAATTGCACCGTTCAGTTTTCCTGTAAAAAAGGCGGAGAATATTTATCAGGCCGAATTAAATCAGGCAAGAGTTGGTGTGTATCCTGTTTTTCAAAACATACCCGATAACAAGCTTATTAGCGTTGACTCATTGAGATCTTACACTTCTTTATTAACAACAACAATTGATTTTTATATTAATTCAGATTCAATCCCATCCGTTAATCCTACTTTTTTAAGCACAAGTTCATTTTCTAAATTTTTAAACTTGCGAATTCAAGAAAGGAATTTAATTAATACGAGAATTCCCGGATTAAATGGTCTCTCAAAATCAATTGAAGCTGTGCTTGACTATTTATACTCGAAAGGAGTATTGGATGTAGAAGAAGAATCAATTATGCGCGACAGCATAGCCGTAAGAACCGGAAATTTTGATCGTATAGAACCAATTAATAAATATCTATCGCTCAGTAAAGCAAAAAGTGAAATTGAAAAAGAAATTCAGCGGTTTAACTATCCCCAAGATCTAGAAATAGCATTAGTTGAATATGCCGAACATTTTATTTTTCCTAACATTGTATACAGCAAAGAGCTGACTGATGAGGAAATATCTTATGCGGAAAATAATGTTTCAAGGTACACAGGAATTATAAATGAAAATGAAAGAATAATTGCGCGTCACGACAGAATTACAAAAGATGTTAAACTCAAAATCGAATCTTATAAAGAGGCTAAAGGTGATTTAATTGGAAACGAATCCTTATTCCTTCAAGCATTGGGTAAATTTATCCACATCTCACTTTTTATTTCACTGCTTGTGGCATACATATTTCTTTTCAGAAAGAAAATTTACTATGACAACAACAAAATTATTTTATTCGCATTAATAATATTGTTTGTTTCATTTATTACATTTTTAATTAACCAGATAGAAGTTCAGGCACCAATGCAGTATTTGATTTTTATTCCAGCTGCTTCAATGCTAATAACAATTATGTTCGATTCCCGAATTGGATTTTATACAACTGTTATTATAACTTTAATTGCGGGTGCTTTAAGAGGAAACGATTATACGTTTATGGCAATGAATTTAATTGCCGGTGGTATTGCTGTTTATTCTGTTCGAGACATAAAAAACCGCTCACAAATTTTCCGTTCGTTTTTATTTATACTTTTAGGTTACCTTCTTGCTATCATTGCATTCGGATTGGAAAGATTTGCACCATGGTCCAATATCTTAGTGGAATCTGCTTTTGCAGCATCAAATGCACTTGTGAGTCCTGCCTTAACCTACGGATTACTAATATTTTTTGAACGCTTATTCAAAATAACTACTGATCTAACACTTTTAGAGCTTTCGAATTTTGACAGACCACTATTGAAAGAGCTTGCACGAAAAGCTCCAGGCACTTTTAATCATTCGATGACAATGGGCACAATTGCAGAAGCGGCGGCAGAAAAGATCGGGGCAAATCCTTTACTTGCGCGTGTTGGTGCATACTACCACGATATTGGAAAAACAATTACTCCCCAAAATTTTGTGGAAAACCAGTTGAACAATCAAAACATACATGAAAATTTAACCCCCGAAGAGAGTGTAAATTTAATTGTACGGCATGTTAACGAAGGAATCACGCTTGCAAACGATCATGATCTTCCAAAAGAGATAGTTGATTTTATTCCAATGCATCACGGCAGGATGATAATAACATATTTTTATGAGCGTGCCAAAAAGATTTACGGTGAAGAAAAAGTAAATGCAGATGATTACAGGTATCCTGGGCCTAGACCAAACACAAAAGAAACTTCAATTGTAATGCTTGCGGATGGCTGTGAGTCTGCAGTTCGTTCAATTGAAAATCCGGATCCAGCAAAGGTTGAAAACATAATTAAAAATATTTTTAAAAACAGAATTTCTGACGGGCAGCTTGATGATGCCCCGATTACATTTAAAGACATTTCAAAAATGAGGGAGGAATTTTTAAACATTTTACTTGGGCAGCATCATAAAAGAATAAAATATCCCAAGCAGGATGAAACCGAAAAAGGTATTGAACAAGAAGAAAAATAATGGAAATTTTCTTGCGGGAATATCTTTCATCACTTGAACTTGAAAGAAATCTTTCGGTTAATACAATAAAATCCTACAGAACCGATTTAAATTCTTTAATCAACTTTTTAAAAAGAAAAAAAATTAAAGATCCTTCAGAGATTACATTTCAACATCTTACATCGTTTTTTAAAGTAATAAGCAAGCTTGAACTAAGCAGCCGATCTTCTGCGCGTTATTATTCTTCAATAAAAGGTTTCTTCAAATACTTATTCGCAAACGGCTATTTAGAGAAAAACCCGATGGAAAGACTATCGGCACCAAAGATTAGCAAAGGTCTACCTATTGTTTTAAATTTAAATGAAGTAGAAAAAATTTTAGATTGTCCGGATACTTCTACTAAACTTGGATTAAGAGATAAATCCCTGCTCGAAACTTTTTATGCCTGCGGTTTAAGAGTTTCGGAGATGATAAACTTAAAAGTCGCAGATTTATTTTTAAATGAAGAGATAATACGAGTATTTGGTAAGGGATCAAAAGAAAGATTGATTCCGATTGGATCATCAGCAATTAAATGGATAGAAGAGTACTTAATTAAGAGTCGCCCGCTGCTAGTAAAAAAAACAAAGAGCGAAAACTATCTTTATTTAAATAGCCGCGGCACAAAATTATCTAGGATGGGGATCTGGAAAATTGTAAAGCAGAATTCGGAATATGCCGGAATGAAAAAGGAAGTCCATCCGCATACTTTCAGGCATTCTTTTGCAACACACCTGCTTGAAGGAGGCGCAGACTTGCGTGCCGTGCAGGAAATGCTTGGGCATGCTGACATTTCCACCACACAAATTTACACCCATCTCGATAGGGATTACATTAAGCAAATCCACAGGGAATTTCATCCTAGGGGCTAAAAAGCTGTTTTATTGAATATATTATAATCCAATCATTCCCTCAAGAATTTATTATTTTTAACCTTTAATTAATATTTTTCAGAGCTTCCAAAGTAAAATGAGATCAAGCCTTCTATTTTTATTTCTAATTGCTTTTGTTTCCTTTACATTCAATTACTGCGACAAACCTCATGAAAAGGAAAAATCTATTCCAGATACAAAAAAGGATGCAGCCAATGTGGAAACAATTAAATATTTTTTATTTGTTGGGAAATGGTACGGCAAAGCCGGTATTAGTAAATATGATTTGATAACTAAAAAACATGAGACTGTTTGGTGGCATCCGCGGGAAAATGTATACCTGCTTATTTCAAAAACCAAATTTAAGCCGGCGTTTTTTCTAACTGTTAGAAAAACTGGTTTTAAAGGTAACTTCCCCTTTTTTGAAAAAATTAAAATTTATAGAATCAACAGCGATCTTTCCGACACTGAATTTATTTATGAAATTAAAGATGGAATGCAGATAACCGCACGCTGGAATGATGATGAGAATCTTGAGGTTGTATTTACCTCAATTGATAAAACTGATCCTACTTACATTAACAAGCATATTAAAACGTTTGACAACTATGGAAAATTAATAAATGATGAAATAGAAATTTTTAATCTAGTAACTGATGGATTCCCAGAACTGCTGCCCAAACGCAACCAAACGCTTTCTGCTTCCGGCAAGTACGGAATTACTGTTATCGGGGATTCTGTTTTTCTAAAGACTACGGAAAGCGATAGTCTAAAATTGATAAGTGCTTTAGATCATAATTTAAATAAAATTAACTGGAGCGACGACGATCAGTTCATTTTTATTTCCACACTTGATCTTGAAAATGAATCGATAAAAACCAGGAAACCTGAAACATCAGAATTGTTTGTATATTCAATAGCAGAAGATTCAGTTGTTGCAACCTGGAAAGGTGGAGGAGTAAAAAACTTTTTTACAATTGATAGCTTGATTGTTTTTGATAATGAATTTGATAGTAATTCTTCGATCAATATTTATAATTATTTTAAAAATGAACTTATTGATGAATTAAAAATAAAAGAGAAATGCGGTTTATATTTTATACCTGAATTGTAATTAAAACCGAGATATGAAAACTTATTTTAGAATATTATCATACGTTCGTCCCTACTGGAAGCATCTGTCTGTAACGGTTATTCTTTCAATTTTTTACGCAGTTTTTAATGGTGTATCTATATATCTTGTAATACCGCTGCTTGATACATTGTTCCAGGAATCGTCAGTTTCACCTACTGTTGAAAGCACAGTAAACGATGATACTGTCTCATCTATCGTACCAGAATTTATCATTGATATTAAAGAAGGTGTTGTTTCATGGTTTAATGATTTTATTTACATAGGTGATAAGATAGAAATACTGGTAAAAATCTGTTTAATAATTCTTATAGTGTTCTTTTTAAAGAACGTTTTCGGTTATCTGCAGGCATATTATATGGCATACATTGAATATGCTTCAATGAATGAACTAAGAAATGCAACATACAAGCATCTCCACAAATTACCTCTAAACTTTTTTAAAAAAGAAAAAGTTGGTAATATTATTTCCAGAATTACAAATGACATATCCAGAATACAGGAAAGCATATCTGCAACTTTCAGCAATCTTGTTAAAGAACCATTTACCATTATTGTTTTTCTTGCCATTGCAGTTAGCATAAGCTGGGAACTCACACTTATGGCTGCAATAATTCTTCCGGTTTCAATGCTGGCTATTGGATGGGTTGGACTTAAAGTTCGAGCACAAAGTACAACCGTGCAGGAAAAATTAGCAGATATAACAAGTGTCTTGCAGGAAACAATTTCAGGGGTTAAGGTGGTTAAAGCTTTCGGAATGGAGCAATACGAGAACAAAAAATTTGTTGCAGAAACTAAAAGCTTTTTGAAAGTTGTATTAAAAGTTGTTAGAATTAGAAATTCTTCTTCGCCTGTAACAGAAATGATTAGTGTTATAGTTGGAGCCGTAATTATTTATTATGGCGGTGTTTTGGTTCTATCGGAATCTTCTTTATCTGCAAGTCTTTTTATGGGTTTCTTGCTTGCAATTTTCCAGATGATGCGACCGATAAAAGAATTGAGCACGGTAAACAACCGAATTCAGGAAGCAAGTGCAGCTGCCGATAGAGTATTTGAAATTCTGGATATAATTCCCGACATAAAAAATAAACCGGGGGCGAAAACACTTATAGGGTTTAAAGATTCAATTGTGTTTGAAAATATTTCATTCAAGTACGATGATTCTAATGAACTTATATTAAATAACATCAATTTTGAAGTAGCAAAGGGTGATATAGTTGCACTAGTTGGTCCGAGCGGTGGAGGTAAATCAACTTTAGTTGACCTCATTCCAAGGTTTTATGATCCTACCAGTGGACGGCTTGTGGTTGATGGTGAAGATATCAGAAAATTTACAATTGAATCATTGCGAAGTAAAATGGGAATTGTTACACAGGAAACTTTTCTGTTTAATACTTCAATTAAGCAAAACATTGCTTATGGGTTGGAAAATTATCCAGTTGAAAAAATAATTGAAGCAGCAAAAACTGCAAACGCACACAATTTTATTTTGGAAACTGCAAAAGGATACGATACAATTATAGGTGAGCGCGGTGTGAAACTTTCAGGTGGTCAGAGGCAAAGGATTACAATTGCTCGTGCGCTATTAAAAAATCCGGAAATTATGATTTTTGATGAAGCAACATCCGCACTCGATAGTGAATCGGAAATACTAGTACAGGAGGCAATTGAAAGACTGATGAAAAATCGTACAACTTTTGTTATAGCTCACAGGTTGAGTACTATAAGAAATGCGACTAAAATTATTGTTATTGATTACGGTAAAATTGTACAGGAGGGTGCTCACGAAGAATTAATTAAAAATGAAAAAGGATTGTATAAGTTGCTTTACGATATGCAATTCAGGAACGGTTTACTTGAATCATCATAATGTTCCTCAGTCAAAACACCTTTAATGATAGAAACTAGGTATATTCATAGGATCCCACTTTATGTCTTCCTGGCTACTATTTCCAGCTTTTTAATCTCATTGTTTTTGTTCCAAATATTTGCAGTTTTATTAATTGTGCTATGGCTGCTGGAAAAAAATAAAAGTAAATTATTAGCATTTGATAAAATTTCACTTCTCTTTTTCATCTTTATAATTTTTAGGATCTTATCCGTTGTCTTTTCAGCTTATCCCGATTCAAGCATACCGATGTTGTATAAAGACGGAATTTTCTATTTAAGTTTTTTTGCAATGTGTTTTTATTTAAAAGTATTTGATGAGAAAAAAATAAAAATAATAGCCTTTACTTTCGTAATTGCCGCAATGGCTGTGGCCTTAGTTGGGTTGATAAAATTTAACCTTGGATTGGTACACAGAGCAGAATCATTTTCTTCGGGTTATATGGCATACTCACTTTATCTTTTGGCTTCGTTAGGATTTGGATTGCTGCTGTACAATTTTATTATTCAAAAAAAATATGTTGTTGCTTGGACCGCCGGGGTAGGATTAATTATTTCAGGAATTGCCGCTTCACTCGGAAGAACAAACATTGTGCTTGCACTTCTTGTTTTTTTAGTGAGCTTATTCTTTCTGAGAATTAATAAATGGTTTTCTATTGGAACTGTCTTGCTGTCTGTAATTGTGGTTTTTATATCATTTCAACTGAATACAAAAGAGCTTGAGAGTCGGATTGAGCAGCCTACAATGATGTCCGACAGGGAAATTATATGGGGAAATGCTAAAGAATTAATTTTAAAGTTTGAAAATCTGCTGATTGGTTATGGTCCGAGAACCTTTGGTGAAATATTTACCGGGCGTGATAAGCTGCAGGATGTAAATGTTGGAAGCTGGCATAACGATTACATTCAGCTTTATCTTGAAAGCGGGATTCTCGGACTCTTGAGCTATTTGTTGCTGATTGGCTTTTCTTTATTTGTCTCTTTTAAATATTTAGTCCGAAAGAAAGTAAGACAATTTGAAAAAGTTTTATTAACCGGATTAATAATTTCTATTATTGCAATGCTTTTAGCGGCTGTAACGTCAGGATTTATTAATTCGCCGCTGATACCCGTTGTGCTGGCGTTTTACCTGGCTTTAATTTCTGCAATTGTTTACCCGGCTGAAAAAATAAGCGATAAATTGATTGCAGAAGAGATAAAATAAATTTGCTTGCTTATTTTAAATGCAGGCGAAGAAAATCTTTTTGAATAAACTGTCATTTTAAAATGAAAAACAACAACAAAAATGAAGTAATAAAAAAAGTTAAATCTTTATCCTCCCGTTTCAATTCAAGCTGTAAGGAGATGGCAGTAATTCTTGCTGCGGGACATGGAAAGCGAATAAAATCACAACGTTCAAAAATGCTGCATAACATTTGGGGTGTGCCCACGGTTGAGCGTGTTTACAATGCATGTGCTAATGCTGTTAAAGGAATTAACACAATTGTTGTTGTTGGAATTAAAGCACTCGATGTTTTGAGAGTTTTGGGTAAACGTGCAAGCACATCTTACGCATACCAGCAGGTGCAAAATGGAACGGGACATGCAGTGCAGGTTGCTTTGCAAAATGTAAAACGTTTTCCACCTCAAGGAATTGTTTACGTTCTGCCCGGTGATATGGGCTTAATTGATGAGGATACGATCACAAGCTTCAGGAAAAGCTTTAAAGAATCGCACGCACAGATGATCGTTCTTACTGGAATTTTTAAAGGCGATCCGAAGGAAAACAATTACGGAAGAATTTTGCGTGTAAAAGAATACGATACAAATGAAGTTAGCTCACGAATGGATGAAGGAAAAGTAATTGAAATTCTTGAGCACAAAGATATTCTTGCGCTACCGCCCGACAAGCCCTATCTGGCAGAATACAAAGAAAGATACTACTCGTTTACAAAAGAAGAACTGATAAACAATCGAGAATATAACTCCGGTGTGTTTGCTTTTCGATACAATAAGCTGAAAGAACTGATTGGCGAACTCAAAAGCGATAACGTACAAAAAGAAATTTACTTAACCGATCTCATTTCTCTTTTTAATGAAAAAGATTACAGCGTTGCTGCTGTCAGTCCCGAAAAGAATTACGTTGTGATGGGCTTTAACAATAAATCTGTATTAAAAGAGATGGAAGCAATTGCACGCAAAAATGTTTACGAAAAGCTGAAAGATATAATTGAAATTGAAGACCCTGACGATTTCTTTATTGATGAAAAGGTTTTTGAAGAGATTTTACGAATGGATAAAAGATATCCAGCTCTCGATATTACAATTAGCAAAGGTGTATATATAGGCAGAGAGGTAAAACTTAATCTTAATCTTAAACTTGGTCACAATGTTTTTGTGGACGGGCACGTGGTTTTTGGAAAGAATGTTTCCGTTAGCCAGAATGTGCATCTATCCTGCTATCCTGAGCAGACGCTTAAGATTGGAAACGATGTGCAGATTTTGTGGGGTGATATTATTAAAGGCAATATTGTAATTGGCGATGACTCGCGAATTGAGTCCAGCGTTAATATGACCGGCAGTGATGAGTTTCCTTTGAAGATTGGAGAAAACGTTTTAATTAAAGGCACTTCTTACATTTTTGGCTCTAAAATAGCCAGCAACGTAACCATTGAGCACAGCATACTTGTAAAAAAGAAAGTGCGTGCCGTTAAAAATGAAAAAGGCGAAGTGCAGCCTGTCCGTTACTTTGTGCCTGAGAGCGAAGGGGAAAAAGCGATTAGTGATGTTTAGTTTTTAATAATTGTTGAGGGTAAAGAGAAAAATTAATTATTTAGAGGAGATTGTGGAAAAGGGACAAATAATTGAATTCATAAAAAAGATTGAGCTGTTTAAGGAATTAACAGACGATGAACTGCAGTTAGTTGCATCCGGTTTGCAGGAAAAAACTTACGAAAAAAGTGAGCTGTTATTCAGAGAAAACAATCCCCGCAAAGAGCTTTACTTAATCCACGATGGTGAAGTAGAGCTTTTCAAAAAAACTCCCTATGGCGAAGAAATCCGTCTTTCATTTTTCAGCAAATACGATTTTCTTGCAGAAGGTTCTTTGGTTGATGATTCTCCGCATTCAACTTCCGCACGGGCACTTTTAATGACAAGAGTGTTTTTAATCAATCGGGATAAGTTCACAGAAATTGTTAAAACAAAGGGTGAAATATCATTAAAAATTTACTCTCAAATTTCACGAGTAATATCACGTCGTATGCGCCACGCAAATATCAGGGGTTCGGATGTTGGTGCGCAGTACGATTCCGGCAGGACACGAAAAGAACACGATCTGCTCGGAGACAGAGATGTTCCGTTTGAACGATACTACGGCGTACAAACATTGCGGGCAACTGAGAATTTTAACATAAGCGGTGTAACATTAAATTTCTATCCTGATCTTGTTAATGCACTCGCAATAGTTAAAATGGCTGCTGCAAAAGCAAATCACGATTTGGGTTTGCTCTCAAAACCAATCGCCGATGCAATTGTGCAGGCTTGCAATGAGATTATAAACGGAAAGCTACACACTCATTTTGTAGTGGATATGATTCAGGGCGGTGCGGGCACATCAACAAATATGAATGCAAATGAAGTAATTGCAAACAGGGCTTTGGCAATTCTCGGTTACGAAAAAGGCGAATACAAATACTGCCATCCGAACAATCATGTAAATTTATCGCAGTCAACTAACGATGCATATCCAACTTCAATTAAAATTGCATTAATCAACAGCAATAAAAAGCTGATTGAAGTTTTAAAGATTTTAATAAATGCACTGCGCCAAAAGGCAGACGAATTTTCAGATGTTATTAAAATGGGTAGAACCCAGTTGCAGGATGCAGTTCCGATGACACTTGGGCAATCGTTTGAAGCTTATGCAGTTACTTTTGAGGAGGAAGTTACACGGCTCGAAGAAAATGTGAGTCTGTTTTTAGAAGTGAATATGGGTGCAACTGCAATCGGTACAGGAATAAATGCTCCGCATGATTACAGTGAAAAGTGTGTTCATTATTTAAGAAATATAACAGGATTAGATATTAAGCTTGCGCAAAATCTTGTTGAAGCAACACAGGATACGGGTGCATTTGTGATGTATTCATCTGCAGTAAAACGACTTGCGGTTAAGCTTTCTAAAATGTGCAACGATCTTCGATTGCTTTCTTCCGGACCGCGTGCAGGTTTGAATGAAATTAATCTTCCGCCGATGCAGCCGGGCTCATCCATTATGCCGGGAAAAGTAAATCCTGTTATACCGGAAGTTGTAAACCAGATTGCGTTTAAAGTCATCGGCAATGATTTTACGGTTACACTCGCAGCTGAAGCTGGACAGTTGGAGCTGAATGTTTTTGAACCTGTAATTGTTCAAAGCTTGTTTGAATCAATCGAAATGCTGAAAAACGGGATGGAAACTCTTGTGCACAAATGCATTGAAGGAATTACTGCAAATAAAGAACATTGCAGGCAGCTTGTTGAAAACAGTATTGGATTGGTAACAGCCTTAAATCCTGTTTTAGGTTATGAAATTTCAACTGCGCTTGCAAAAGAAGCTTTGGAAAATAACAGGGGTGTGTACGAACTGGTTTTAGAAAAGAAACTTTTGTCTAAAGATGAACTCGATAAAATTCTCTCACCTGAAAATATGATTAAACCGAACAAACCATCTTAAAATAAAAAAGGCTCTTTAATAGAAGAGCCTTTTCTAATTAAAACTTAAGATTATTTATTCTTTGGTTTCTATTTCAGTAGGCTTTAAACTATTTAAGTGTTTTGTTAGCTGCGACTTGTTTCTCGATGCAGTATTCTTTTTAATTACACCCTTTACAGTTCCTTTATCTAGATCACTAATTGCGTTTTTGTAAAGTTTTTCAGCTTCTTCTCGATTGTCGCTTGCTAAAACTTTCTTAATACTTGTCTTAATTTTGGAAGTATAAGTTTTATTAATTTCTCTTTTTCTCTCGTTAGTTCTAATTCTTTTCTTTGCCGATTTATGATTTGCCATTAAGCGTAAATCCTGTTTTTTATCTAAAAATGAGTGCCAAATATAGGCTATAAAGGGTTTGAAATCAACCGCCGCTTGAGTCACTTTTTGCCTTAATTTCAGGCGATTTGTTGCCTGTCATCCCGAACTTGTTTCGGGATCTCAATATACTTTTAGATGAAAAAAAAGACCCTAGAACAAGTTCGGGGTAAATGATTATGCTAAAAATCAACGAAATATATCATTCAATCCAGGGTGAAAGCACACAAGCGGGAAGTCCGTGTGTCTTTGTCCGTTTAACAGGTTGCAACCTACGTTGCACCTACTGCGATACAGAATATGCTTTTTATGATGGTAAAGAAATGTCCGTGCAGGAGGTAATTGATCAAATTAAAAAATACGATTGCAGGTTTGTTGAAATAACAGGCGGCGAACCCTTATTGCAGGATGAATGCATTGATCTGATGAAAAATTTATGCGATGAAGGTTTTGAAGTATTGATTGAAACCGCAGGCAATATGCCAATAAAAAATATTGATCCAAGAGTGAAAATAATAATGGATTTAAAATGTCCATCAAGTAAAATGATGGATAAAAATTTATTCGAAAATGTAAATCATCTTAAAATAACAGATGAAGTAAAATTTGTTATCGGTACAAAAGAAGATTACGATTGGTCTAAAGAAGTTACAAATGAATATAAGTTAAATGATAAGTGTATTGTATTATTTTCTTGTGTGTTCGATAAGCTGGAACCATTAACATTGGTTAATTGGATTTTAAAAGATAAGCTCGATGTGAGATTTCAAATGCAAATGCATAAATACATCTGGCACCCGGAGACAAAAGGAGTGTAATGAAAATAGCAAAAGAATTCAGATGGGAAATGGGGCATAGGCTGCCGGAACATTTTGGCTTGTGCAAAAATATACACGGGCATTCATATAAAATGATTGTTGAGTTTGAGGGAGACTTAAACGAACAGGGAATGGTGGTTGATTATTACGATGTTGAAAAAATTATTGATCCGATAATAGAAAAGCTAGATCATTCATTTATGGTAAACAAGAAGGATAAAGTTGTAATTGAGTTTTTAGAAATGATGAATTCAAAAAAAGTAGTTGTCGATTTCGAATCAACTGCAGAGAACATTTCAAAATATTTAGTGAATGAAATAAGTCTTTCAAAGCTCCCATCAAATTTAACAAGCATAGCAGTTCGTGTGTATGAAACCGAAGGGGATTGTGCTGAGGACAAAATAATATTATAACTCGGGGTCATTCTGAGCGATCTGCCTGTCATCAAGGGAGGGGTAAGGCATCTCAACGAATTGTAAAAATTAATTCTTCATCCAGATAAATCTGGGAGAATGACAATAATACTTTACTTAATCATCCTCTCTAAATTTGCAATCTCATCTCTCAAAGAAGCAGCTTTTTCAAATTCCAAATCCTTTGCCGCGTTACGCATCTGTTCACGTAATTGTTCAATTAAATCTTTCTTCTGATCGTTATCCATATACTTTAAAACTGGTTCTGCAACTTTAGAGAAGCTGTAATCCTCTTTCTCCTCTTTTTTCCTCACATCTGCAATAGAGGTGGATGCAAGAATTTCTTCCATACTTTTATAAATCGTTGCGGGAGTGATATTATGCTCCTTGTTATATTTTTTTTGAAGTATCCTTCGCCTGTTAGTTTCTGTAATTGTTTTTTGCATTGATTTGGTGATAACATCACCATACATAACTACTTTTCCGTTTACATTACGTGCGGTTCTTCCCGCAACCTGCATTAAAGATTTTTCACTTCTTAAAAATCCTTCTTTATCTGCATCAATAATAGCAACAAGTGAAACTTCAGGTAAATCTAATCCTTCTCTTAAAAGATTGACTCCAACCAGAACATCAAATTCACCTAATCTTAAATCTCGTAAAATTTCAACTCTTTCCAATGAATCAATATCACTGTGAATATATCTGACTTGAATATTTATCTTATCAAGATAGTCTGCAAGATCTTCCGCCATCTTTTTAGTCAAAGTGGTTACAAGTGTGCGCTCTTTTCTGTTTACCCTTGTTCTTATTTCATCAATCAAATCATCAATTTGTCCTTTAATTGGCCGCACTTCAATTTTGGGATCCAGTAATCCTGTAGGACGGATAATTTGCTCTATAACTTTACCGTTGGTTTTTTCAGCTTCGTAATCGCCTGGAGTTGCGCTTACAAAAATTACTTGGTTTATCTTTGCTGAAAATTCTTCAAATTTCATTGGGCGATTATCCAGTGCAGATGGAAGACGAAAACCATGTTCAACTAAAGTTTCCTTTCTTTTCCGGTCGCCGTTGTACATAGCACGCAATTGCGGAATTGTAACGTGTGATTCATCAATAATCAAAAGAAAATCCTCAGGAAAATAATCGAATAAAGTGTATGGACGAGTTCCAGCTTCTCTGCCATCCATATGCCGTGAATAATTTTCTATTCCAGAGCAGTAGCCAATTTCTTTCATCATTTCGATATCGAAACGTGTTCGCTGCTCTAGTCTTTGTGCTTCAAGATATTTTTCCTCTGCTCTAAAAGCCTCAAGCCTTTCTTTCAGCTCAATATCAATATTATAAATTGCCTTTTGCAGCTTGTCCCGATCAGTTACAAAATATTTTGCGGGATATATTGGGGCGGATTCTATTTCTTCAATAATTTTTCCGGTTGTTGAATCAATTACAGAGAGCCGCTCAACTTCATCATCCCAAAGTTCGACTCGATAAGCTTCTTCGTACTGGTAAGCTGGAATAATTTCTACAACATCGCCTCTTGCTCTAAATGTTCCTCTCGAAAAATCAGAATCATTTCTTACGTAGTAGATATCTATCAAATCTCTAAGTAGTTTTTTTCGCTCAATCTTTTGTCCCTTTTTAATAAAAATAATTTGATCTGCATATTCCTGCGGAGCGCCTATTCCATAAATGCAGCTAACACTCGCAACAACAATCACATCACGTCTACCTTCAATTAAAGAAGTAGTTGCCTTTAAACGAAGACGATCAATTTCTTCATTAATTGAAAAATCTTTTTCGATGTAGAGATCGCTGGAAACTACATAAGCTTCGGGCTGATAGTAATCGTAGTAGCTGATAAAAAATTCTACCGCATTGTTTGGGAAAAAAGATGTGAACTCGGAATAAAGCTGTGCTGCAAGTGTTTTGTTGTGGGAAATTACAAGAACAGGTCTATTAACCTTTTCAATGACATTTGAAATGGTAAAAGTTTTTCCACTTCCTGTCACGCCTAGCAAGGTTTGGAATTTTTCATTTTTCCCAAGACCTTCAAGCAAACCCTTTATGGCTTTTGGTTGGTCACCGGAAGGTTTATAGTTTGATACCAGTTGAAATTTGTTCATAAATTTTAATCGAGCAGTACATCATGTGCATGAAAACTGTTTTGACTCAAATGCCCGCGAAGCGTTACAATTTCTGCAGCCTCAATTCCCTCAGGCACCTTATCAGCATTTACTACAAGCACATTATTGCTTTTATCAGCCGCATAAAATTTTGCACCGCCGTGAGATGTTCTTTCAAATCCTTTTTCAGAAACTACTTTTACCCTTACGTCTTTAACTGCACTGTTGTTTGGATCGAAATCTGCAAAAGAGCCCAGCCCTTCTTTAGGGGAAAAATAGACATTATAAACCAGCAGTATTGCTGCAACAAGTAAAACTGGAAGTATCAATTTTTGTGCGTATTTCATTTTAATTCTTATATTATTTGCAAATGGTAAATTTAGTAATTTTGATTTTAACTATTCAATGTAATTTAAGGATGACATACAATGAACAACAGTAAAACCTGGGTAATTATTGCTGGATTTTTAGGATTTATGGGTGTTGCTCTTGGTGCCTTTGGAGCTCACGGTTTAAAGGATATGCTCTCAGTAGAAATGCTGGAGACTTACAAAACCGGCATATTTTATCATTTATTTCATACTGTAGCGATACTTACAATAGCTTTTTCATCAAAAGATGCGTTTTACAAATCAGCTTTTTTCTTTTTAATAGGAATTATTCTCTTCTCATTTTCGCTTTACTTATACGCCAGCACTCAGGTAAGACTATTTGCATTCATTACTCCAGTCGGGGGTGTTTCATTTTTAATAGGATGGGCTTTTTTAATTTTTGAAGGATTCAAAGCTGTTAAAAATAGCTAGAGTCACTTTACTGCACGCAGTTTAAAGTAAACTTCTTCGGGAGAAAAAACTCCTGCAAAAAATCTTTCGTAAATCACTGGCTCAATATTCACAAAGAGATCTAACCATTTTAGAATTTTAAAGTGAGAGGTAATCAATTTTTTTTCTAAAACTTCAAATTGTGCTTTCCCTTCATAATTCGTACGATGATTTAACTTCCACTTTTCGTAAAACTTAAGCTTTCTGTTTTGGATGTATTCGTAATTATCAAAAGTCCTTATTGAAAAAGGAATTTTATGATCGGGCTCACCGAAATATTTTGTGTTTAAAAAGAATGGTGCGTAAACAATTAATTTTCCCTCCGGTTTCAAGATGCGGTAAAGTTCTGTGATTGTATTGTGGAAGTTATTTAAATGTTCCAAAATGTGCGAGGCATAAATCTCATCAAAATAATTTTCCCCAAAGGGGTAAGGGAAACTATTTAAATCATGAATCTGGTTTCCACCGTAATCTACAACATCAAGATTAATGTATCCTTCTTTAATATCATTTCCGCAGCCAAGGTTCAGCTTATTCATCGCAGTTTTATTTCTTATTTGATTGATAAAACAATTCAAATTTAATAAAGTAGCAGAAATATGTTATTAGAATTGCATAAAAAAACCCGGTTTAAAACCGGGTTTTAATGGAGTGTTATTATTTTCAATTTACTAACACATTGGGTTTGCTGTCCAATCCCAACTTAATTTCTTCAACGTCTAATCTTACAACACCTCTATGGATCATTCCAAGCTCCATAGCTACAGCTTTTGATACATCAAGCTGGCGCCCCGGAATGTAGGGACCTCTATCATTGATTCTTACTATAACTGATTTACCGTTCTTTTTGTTTGTTAGTTTTAATAATGTCCCAAATCTTAAAGATTTATGAGCCGCAGTAAATGCCATTTGGTCATAAATTTCACCATTAGCTGTAACTTTCCCGTGAAACCTTGGTCCATACCAGGATGCTTTCATTGTTCCACGGTTCAGATATTCAACAGATGAAGTATTTACGGTGTTTTCCTTAACGGTAACTGGAACGAATTCTTCAATTAGAAGTCGTTCAACATTATCATTACTATCGCTGTTTATTACACTGAAGCCAACCAAACCACCAATAGCTAAAATGAAAAACACTATACTTAATAACTTCAACTAACACCTCTTAACTTATTTAACAAATAGGATTTACATTTCAAATGTACTTATTCAACACAAACCGGCAAATTATTTTTAGGTGATATAGATCAATATCTTATAGTGCCAAATTTTCGACTATTTCAGTCTTTTGTTCGATTTGTGAAGGAAATATATTGAGCACCGGAGTTAGATGCGTGAGACCTCATAAGGTTCAATCGGAAAGAGCTTCTATTCAATCAAACACTTTTTTTAGTTACATTTAGGCTATGTTTGAAAAGAAAAGGCTTAAAAAGGAACTCTCGCTTTTTCACGTTTATGCTATTGCCACAGGAACCACTTTGAGTGCTGGATTTTTCCTTCTTCCAGGATTAGCGGCATTAGAAGCTGGCCCTGCTTTACCCTTAGCATATTTAATTGCAGTTATTCCTTTAGTTCCAGCCATGTTAAGTATTATTGAATTAGCTACCGCAATACCAAGGGCGGGAGGTGTGTATTATTTTCTTGATAGAACGTTGGGTCCAATGGTGGGTACCATTGGGGGAATTGGAACCTGGTCAGCATTAGTATTGAAAGTTGCCTTTGCTTTAATTGGAATGGGAGCCTATGTAAATCTTTTTTTTCCTAATATAGGAATTATTCCCTTTGCAATAATTATTGCTTTAGTCTTAGGGCTTTTCAGTCTATTTGGTGCAAAAAAGAGCGGTCATCTTCAGATACTTCTTGTATCCTTTCTTTTATTCTTCTTATTGCTATTCATATTTGGAGGTTTGCCCAAGATTCAATTGAATCATTTCGAAGACTTTTTGGGTTCAGGTTGGAACTCTATTCTCGCTGCAGCCGGATTGGTTTATATCAGTTACATCGGAATTACTAAAGTGGCAAGTCTCTCCGAAGAAGTTAATAATCCAGAACGCAATCTTCCACTTGGAATTTTTTTAGCCATCGGAACTTCCGTTTTAGTTTATGCCATCGGCACCGCAATTATGGTTGGTGTTTTACCAATTGAAGAGTTGATGGGAAACCTAACCCCTGTAGCTGCTGCCGGTAAAGTTCTATTTGGAGAAACCGGTGTTCTTCTTCTTTCAATAGCCGCTCTTACAGCTTTTATTTCAGTCGCAAACGGAGGAATCTTAGCTGCATCCAGGTATCCGTTAGCACTTAGCAGGGATCATTTGTTACCCAGATTCTTTCAAAAAATTAGTCGTTGGGGCACGCCTCTTTTTGCAATAATAACCACAGTAGGAACTATTATCCTTATACTCGTAATATTAGATCCTACGGGGATAGTAAAATTAGCAAGTGCTTTTCAACTTATGGTTTTTTCTTTTATTTGTCTTGCTGTTATAATTATTCGTGAAAGTAAGATTGAAGCGTATGACCCGGGTTTTAAAACTCCGTTTTATCCCTGGTTAAATTTACTGGGGATCTTTCTACCTTATGTTTTAATATACCAGATGGGAATTATGCCAATTCTTTTTAGTCTTGGACTGACTATTGTTGGCTCTTTATGGTACTGGTATTATGCAAGAAAGAAAGTTTTTCGAACAGGGGCTATATATCATTTATTTGAACGTTTAGGACGATCCAGATTCGATGGTTTGGATATCGAAATGAGAGGAATTCTGAAAGAAAAAGGATTAAGAGAATCTGACCCCTTTGATGAAATTGTTATTAGAAGCCATGTCCTGGACTATGTAAAGAAAGAAGAGTTTAGCAACGTTGTTCGCAATGCTTCAGAATGGATATCGCAGTTTGTGGATGAAAAACCTTCGTACATTGAAAAGCAATTTCTAGAAGGCACACGAATGGGGGCAACTCCCGTCACGCATGGAATTGCATTACCGCATTTACGTTTAAATGGACTATCACAGGCAGAAATGGTTTTAGCAAGAGGGAAAGATAAAATTCATATTAAATATAAAGATCCGATGAAAGATCTAGAGCACGAAGAGGAAGCAGAGGTAAATGCAATATTCTTTTTAGTTAGTCCGGAAAAAGACCCGACACAACACCTTAGAATACTTGCACAAATTGCCGGCAGGGTGGAAGAAGAAGGTTTTGCACAAGAATGGCAGAATGCAAAGGATGATCAGGAATTGAAAGAAGCATTAATACATGAAGACCGCAGCTTATCACTTGTAATTGAAAAAGACACAGCAAGTAAAAATTTAATCGGAAGAGCACTTAAAGATATTAAATTTCCTGCGGGCTGTCTTGTTGCAATTTTAAGAAGAACGGGTCAGACTATTATTCCTGCAGGTAATACAATTATTGAAGAAGGAGACAGGCTTACGATAATTGGATATCCTAAAGGAATGAAAGAAGTTAAAAAACTTTACAGCAGCTAATTTTATTAAATGGGTTCATTAATTATTTTTAATGAATGCCCTTTTGATCTTCCAACCTTTCTTCCCATCGATTTAATCATTAATGTTAAACAAGATCCACATGCAAGCGGATCATCAGAAATACATTTTTTATCAGGATAAATTTGATAATTCTGCCTGAAAGGATTCGGTGTGTAATTTGGCATAATTACATTCGCCCCAACCTTTAATCCTTTTTCTCTTCCAAGATCATCTAAAGTACCTAATGCGGTTGTTGCGGGAATGTGAACATCTTTTAATACAATTCTGGTTACTGCTATAGCTTTTAAAGTTAAATCTAAATTCGCCTTTGCTTCCCTTCCATAGGGAGTATCAGGTGAGGGAATAAATGGGCTGATGGATGCCATGTCAACATCGAGCTCTTTCAGCAGTAGCAAATCGTCTGCAATATCTTCTAAAGTTTGATCGGGTAAACCAACGATATTTCCGCTTCCTGTTTGGTAACCAATTGATTTTAAGTATCGAAGATGGCTTAAACGATTTTCTAATTCATCCCCCTGGTGATACATTGAATACAATTTTGAGTTTGCAGTTTCATGTTTTAAAAGAAAACGATCAGCTCCAGCTGCTTTCCATCTTTCATACTCTTCAAAATTCCTTTCACCTAAGCTTAGGGTGATTGCTACATCAAGTTCATTTTTTATTTCTTTTATAATTGATTCAATTTCATCGCAGTCATAAAAAGAATCTTCACCAGATTGAAGAACTATTGTTTGTATTTGTGCTTTGAAGATGAAACGTGCAGTGTTTAATATCTCGTCTTTATTCATTCGGTAGCGTGTGAGATTTTTATTGTGCAGCCTTAATCCGCAGTACAAACAATGTTGATCGCAGTGGTTTGAGAACTCAATTATACCTCTAAGGTGCACATCATCGCCGCAGAACTTTTTTCGCACTTCATCTGCTTTCTCAAATAACAATTTAATCTCAAATTTATCCGAAAGTGAAAGCAGGTCAATTATTTCCTGCTTGTTTAAAACTTCCTTATTTAAAACTTCGGTTAGTTCCATTTTAATTTAGAGGTAAATATCTCTTTCACCTTTATTAACACGCTCAATCATATTCTGGGTTTTCTTTTTTGTTACACCGTTAATTTTATTTAACTCTTCAACTAAGAATTCGCTACCGATTTTTTTTGTTTCGTCGGAAGCAAAGTCGTTTAAATATTCTTCAAAAGTTGTCATTGCATTCGGCACACATATTTTTCCAATATTTCCAGATTTGGCAAGTTCCATAAATCTGTCGCCAGTTCTTTGCAAGCGGTAACACGCTGTGCAAAAGCTTGGCATATAACCAAGTGATGTAATATCCTTCACAACTTCATCCAGAGAGCGGTGATCTCCTAATTGAAATTGTTCAAGTGTTTGCTCATCAATACTTTGCTGTGATTCTTTGTAAGCTCCGGGCGCTGTTCTGCTCCCAGCACTAATTTGCGAAACTCCGACCTCAAACAGTTCTCTTCTGAGTTCAGCCTTTTCACGGGTTGAGAGAATGATCCCTGTGTAAGGTACTGCCAATCGAATTACTGCAATTAATTTTTTAAAAGATAAATCATCAACTGCATGCGGAGGGTTTAATGCAGCCGGTGCATTTAAAGCTGGTTCCAATCGTGGGATTGAAATTGTGTGCGGACCGATTCCGTATTTGTGATCAAGATCAAACGCATGCATTAGCAGAGCAAGAGTTTCAAATTTGTATTCAGTTAATCCAAATAAAGCACCTATTCCTACATCATCAATCCCTGCCTGAAGCGCTCTATCCATTGCGTATAATCTCCATGCAAAATCTTTTTTGGGACCATCCGAATGCATTTGCCGGTAAGTTCTGAAATGATATGTTTCCTGGAAACATTGGTAGGTGCCAATTCCAAAACTCTTCAGATCTTTAAATTGCTTAAGGGACAGTGGCGCAGTGTTTACATTTATTCTTCTGATGTTGTTTCCGTTAAAATTTATAGTGTAAATTCTGTTGATCGCATCGCCAATAAATTCAACTGTTGCTTTTTTAGGATGTTCCCCCGCAACGAGTAATAATCTTTTCTGTCCGGTAAGTACAAGGTATCTCGCTTCTTCTTCAATTTCATCAAGTGTTAAGGTTTTACGCTGAAGTTCTTTATTGTCCTTTCTGAATGCACAATACAAACAATTATTTACACAAAGGTTTGTCACATAAAGCGGTGCAAAAAGAACTAAACGGTTTCCGTAAATTTTTTCCTTTACTTTTTTCGCTGCATGAAATAACTCATCCAGTAACTCAGGTGAGTTTATGTTAAGAAGTGCCGCGGATTCTTTTAAGCTCAATCCTTTTGCATCAAGTCCTTTTGAAATAATTTCTTTTTGATAACCTTCGTTAAGCAGGTCTTCACTTTGAAGTAATGTGTTAATATAAGTTTCATCGATGAATTCCATATCATCTCTCCTTACTAAAGCTTTTTGGGGCATTGGTAATCTCAGCCTCCTGAATTCAAGTAATATACCATCTGTATGAATTCAAAATTTATACTAATTCAATTATTCATAATTTTTATTCTTAAAACAGAGAATCCTTTTGTTATAAATGATATTTGCAAATGACTGAATTAAGAACACTTATAAGAACAAATTTGGTTTTATTCATTTTTCAATTTTCATGTTCAGTGGAATACTTTTTGAATCTGTTAAAATAAAATCGATCTTAAAATGAAAATTTTTAGATAAAAATTACTTAATAATCAATTTGAATAGTAGGAATTTAACTTGAATCAGGTAGCAAAAGCTGAACGTGTGCATATTGCAATTGTTGGAAAAAGAAACGTTGGAAAATCTTCTTTAATTAATAGCTTAACAAATCAGGAGCTTTCGATAGTTAGTGAAATTGCCGGAACAACTACGGATCCAGTAGCAAAAGCCGTTGAGTTATTACCTTATGGCCCCGTGGTAATTGTTGATACAGCTGGCATTGATGATGAAGGGGAACTCGGAAGAAAAAGAATAAGCAAAACATTTAAATCACTTTCAAGTGCAGATTTTGTAATCATTGTGCTCGATGCAATTGAACAGATTAATAATTGTGAAGCAGATCTAATTACTCACATTCAAAAAATCGGAACTCCACTTATAGCAGTTGTGAATAAAATTGAATTAGGTACTAATCCAACTCTGTTAGATGAACTAAGAGCATTAGAGGTAATTCATTTTGAAGTTTCATGTAAAGAAAATGTTGGAATTGACTCTTTAAAAAGAAATCTCATCCAACTCTTACCTGCGGATGTTGAATTCCCACTGATTGGTGATCTGGTTGGTAAAGGTGATGTTGTTGTTATGGTTGTTCCAATTGATTTAGGTGCGCCAAAAGGAAGAATAATTAAACCGCAGGTTCAGGCAATACGAGAAGCTTTAGATGAAAATACAATTTGTCTTGTTGTAAAAGAAAAGGAACTTGGTTTAGCATTGAGCAGCTTAAAAAATCCACCGGAACTGGTAATTACAGACAGCCAGGCAATTATGCATGTTGTAAAAGAGGTTCCCGAAAACGTAAAGCTTACAACATTTTCAATTTTGATGGCAAGACAAAAAGGTGATTTAATTGAATTAGTGAGTGGATTAAAGAAAGTTGATGAACTGGAAAACGGCGATAAAATTTTAATTGCAGAAGCTTGCACTCACCATGCGCAGGCTGATGATATTGGCACTGTAAAAATTCCACGCTGGTTGAATTCGCACACAAATAAAGAATTAATTATTGATATAAAACACGGGTTGGATTTTCCTGAAAATCTTTCAGAGTATAAACTTGTTGTCCACTGTGGTGCTTGCATGTTTACAAGAAAAACAATGAATGTTAGAATAAAACAGGCTAAACTAATGAATGTTCCGATTGTTAATTACGGAGTTTTGATTTCTTACATGCATGGTGCAATACCACGAGTGCTAAAACCATTCCCAAGAGCCTATACAGAATGGTACAATTTAAGCTTGGCAAAAGCTTAAATTAATTCTAAAAGGTTTTCCTTCGAATTTCCACCAATATTATTTTCATATTGAAAATCATTCTCATTTTAATATGATAAGAAAAATTACATTTTTAGTTGATTTTAATATTATTCAAAAGCTTTACTAATAATCAACAATGACATCTTAGCTGTTGCAATAGTCTGCTAAAAGTAATGAAGTTTGGCATTCGGCAAATATTGTTGAACGTATAGAATTAAGCCTGTTTCTTGTTTTTAAAATTTGAACAAGCTTTATTTAAATACTATTTAAATATTAACTTCTTTACAATGCGAAAAAAAATATTTCGCCAATACATAAAAGGGGACACTAATGAAAAGAATTACTCTTCACTTCCCAGTATTCTGCCTATTAATTTTCTTTGCATTCAACAATCTTCTCGCATCAAGCCCTGATGGAATTCGAATAACAAAAACTTTATCAGGATATAAAATAAATTTTTCATTACCTGATTATCAGCTGAAATCTGTTTTTGCTGAAGATGATGAATACATTAATTTATCAATTTCTAACTACGGGGTGACTCCGGAAGTTGGTTTACCAGCTCTCCCATTAGTTTCATTTAATTTATTTATAGCAATTGAGGAACAGCATCCGGAAATTGAAATTGAAAATCTTAATTATGATGAACAATTTCTTTCTCATAAAATCTATCCATTTCAAATGCCATGGGAAAAGAATCAACCTTTATCTGACAGACCATTTACGATTGACAGTGATTACTATAATTCAACGGGTAAGACAGATCAACCTGTGATGACAATTTCTGAACCGTTTATAGTTGCGGGTGTTAAAGGTGTTACGATTACAATTTATCCTTTTAATTACAATCCAATTGAAAATAAATTAACTGTGTTGAATTCCGGTACTTTAAATATATTGGTTAACCAACCTGTAACAACAATTGCTAACAAATCAAATTCACTTCAGAAATTTTTTGAAAAGATATTTATCAATTTTGAAAGCATGCCGGATAACACAACAATGAAATATTTAATTATTACTGCACCCTCATTTGAAACGGGAATGCAGCAATTTTTAAACCATAAAATCAGCAAGGGTTTTGATGCGGTAATGTTTAACACCAATGCTACTGGAACAACAAATACTTCTATAAAGGATTTTATCCAGCAGCGATATAACGATCCGCAAACCAGACCCGAATTTATTTTGCTTGTTGGTGATGTGAACCATATCCCTGCATGGACAGGCTCGGGCAGTGGAACTCCAACTACCGATCTTAATTATGTACAGCTTGAAGGCGGAGATTATTTTGCCGATGCTTTTATTGGGAGATTTTCTGTTACAACTACTGTAGAACTACAAAATGCAATTGATAAATCGCTGTTTATGGAGAACTACATCGGCACGTTAGACAAAAAAAATATCTTTATGGCATCTACAGACAACTATCAAATCTCTGAGGGAACACACAACTATGTAATTGATAACTATTTTGGTCCTGCTAACTATACAAACCTAAAACTATATACATACACTTACGGAGCAACAACTCAGCAATTAATAGATGCGCTGAATGATAACCAGATATTTGCTATTTACTCCGGTCACGGTGGTGAATATTCCTGGGCAGACGGACCACAACTAAATCAATCTCAAGTGCAAGGTTTAATAAACACTTGGTATCCTTTTGTTTACTCTTTTGCCTGCGTGACTGGTTCATATCATGTTAGTGAATGTTTTGGAGAAACCTGGCTCAGAACTGAAAACGGCGCATCAACTTTTTACGGTTCTTCAGTTAATTCTTATTGGGATGAAGATGATATACTCGAAAGAAATATTTTTAAAGCAATGTTCGATGATGATATAACACTTATGACACCAATGTTTGTTCAGGGGATGATTTATTTGGTAAATCACTACGGTGGAATTACAAGTACAACTTTACGTTACATGGAAATGTATAATTTAATGGGTGATCCATCCATGCCTGTAATTCAACAGATTCCACCCGATACAACACCGCCTGATCCTATAACTGATCTTTCAACGGTTAGTCCAACATCAAACTCAATTACTCTAAACTGGACGGCGCCGTACGATTCTACATTTGGCGGAATTGCCACATATGATATTCGCTATTCACTTACCATGATTAATAACGATAATGATTTTAACAACGCACCGCAAAAATTATTAACTGGTCAATCAGACACTGCTGGAACGCCAAAAGTTTTTACAATTGATGGACTTGAATTTAGTACCACATATTACTTTGCAATTAAAGCAAAGGATATTTGGGGCAATACTTCGGAAATGTCAAATGTCCCAAGTGAAATGACATACTCTGCACCTGAACTGGCAATGAGTACTGATTCATTACATTGTATTGTTTTGCAGAACAGCACGCACACAGACAGTATTATGTTATCAAACGTTTCCGTACAAAATTCAACGCTTGATTATACAATTGAATTGACAAATAACACATTTCCAAATGATGTTTTTATCAAATTAGTTGGATTGATGAACGAAAATCAAAGTTCCGGAGGTTCGAAAGAGAATCCGATTGATGATGGAGGATTAAGCTTCAAAGGAAGTGGCGGACCTGATTTGTTTGGTTATGAATGGATAGACAGCAATGAACCGAATGGACCACAATATGTTTGGAATGATATTTCAACAACCGGAACCGAAATAACAAACTGGATTGCAACAGGTAGTTTCGATCCAAGGGATGAAGGTACTGCAGGACCTTTTCCAATTGGTATCGATTTTAAATTCTACGGCGAGACAAAAACAGAATTATACGTAAATACAAACGGTGTAATTTCATTTATTAATATTACAGAAAACATTTTCTCAAATGGTGCAATACCAACTTCCGGTATTCCAGATGATATGATTGCACCATTCTGGGATGATCTTGACGGAAGAACACAGGGGAATGTTTATTATAAACAGGATGGAAATAAGTTCATTATTCAGTTTACAAACTGGCAAAGGTATTCGGGTGCTGGTTCATTAACATTCCAGGTAGTTTTGCAATCTAATAACAGAATTTATTTTTATTATGAAAACATGGCTGCCACTTTGAACTCATGTACGGTTGGAATTGAAAATTATAATGGAACAGATGGTTTGCAGATTGCAAACAATGCTGCTTACATAGAAGACCAGCTTGCTGTTATGATTGCTGCTGATCCCGAATGGCTTACACTCAATCAATATTCGGGAAGATTGTACAATGGTAACACGGCTGCAATCGTATTAAATATAATTACTGAAAATCTTGATATGGGTAATTATTCAATGGATATGGAAATTACAACTAACGATCCAAACAATTCATTTTTAGTAATTCCGATTACCATGACCGTTACTAATGAAATCCCGGTTGAACTTGCTTCGTTCACCGCGGAAAATGATTTAAATGAAGTTATACTCCGCTGGCAGACTGCAACTGAAACCAATAATAGTGGGTTTGAGATTCAAAGAAGTCAAAAATTGAATGTTAAAAGTCAAAAGAATTGGAATGACATTTCATTTGTTGAAGGACAGGGAACAACAACTGAATCCACCGATTATCTCTTTAAAGATGAAATTAATTTACCTGGGACTTATATCTATAGATTAAAACAGATAGACTATGATGGAACAATTAATTATAGTAGTGAGATTGAGATTGATGTGAACACTCCGGTTGAGTTTGTATTGTTTCAGAATTATCCAAATCCTTTTAATCCTTCAACTACAATTAAATTTTCACTTCCACAACAGAGCAAAGTTAAAATCAATATTTTTAATTCGATCGGGCAACTTGTTGAAACCTTAATTGATCAGCAAATGGATGAAGGTTATCACGAAGTTCGGCTCGATGCAGCAACATTTGCAAGCGGAGTATACTATTATCGAATGCAAGCAGAAAACTACATATCAATTAAAAAAATGTTGTTGCTAAAATAATTTTTTAATAAAAATATCCGGAGAAAATATGAGAAATTGTAATTCTACCATTTCAAATTCTTGGGTAGCTATTGTTGCAATATCTGCGCTTGTTTTTTCAATAAACTTATTTGCACAGTGGAATAATCCCGATGGAATTCAAACTAACATACTTAGCAGCAGTTCAAACAGTACTGTAATAGAATATCTCTTTACTGATTATAATGAAGAATTTTTATTCATAGATGGAAAGAAGAATGTATTCTTTAAAATTCCCGGAAGTATCTGGCTGATGGAGAAGGGTATGCCCCAACTGCCAACAGATAGGCGAAGTATTATCATCCCCGATCTTGCAGCAACAAACTATTCAATAATTGAAGCTGATTTTGAACTAATTGAAACGCTTCCGGTTATGCCTTCAAAAGGGCACTTTACAAGAAACATAGATCCCGAATCAGTTCCATTTACATTTGATGAATTCTATTCAGAAAACAAATGGTATCCTGAGCAAAACATTTTACTTGATTTGCCGTACATCGTTCGGGACTTAAGAGGACAGACTATCCAGTTTAATCCAATGCAGTACAATCCTGCGGAAGAAAAAATTAAAATCTGCAGAAGAATTGTTGTTGAAATTTACAGCGATCCAAATGCAGTTGCCATTAATCCATTTGAAAGAGTAAAACCATTTGAAGGGATTACAAAAGAATTTGATGAAATTTACCGCACACTTTTCATTAATTATGGATATGGCAATTATGATTATACGCCACTGGAAGAAACAGGCAGGTTGCTTATTATTTATCCTTCAGAATACTCAACTAATATTACATCTTTTTATAACTGGAAAGTTGAAAAAGGTTTACCAACTTTGCTCGCAGAATATCCAACGCAAACAGGCAGCGGTTCTGCAGCAATAAAAACTTATATTCAAAATCTATATAATTCTCCTGAGGGATTAACCTTTATTGTTCTAGTTGGAGAATCAAACCAAATACCGACTCTTTTCGGGCAGTACGAAGGTGCACCATCGGATCCATGTTATGTTAAGCTTGCAGGGAGCGATGCATATCCTGATGCATTCATTTCAAGATTATCACCATCATCCGCAGCAAATCTCGATTATGTTTTGTGGAAAATGATTAAGTATGAAAAATTTCCTGACACAGGTCCCAGCGCTGTATGGTATTTAAAAGGAACTGGGGTTGCAAGCGATGAAGGTAATCCTCCTGATTGGGAACGGGCAAACTGGCTTCGCGATATGCTCATTAATAATATGTACTTCACTGAAGTTGATCAAATATACGATCCGGGTGCAACATCCGTACAAGTTACTAATGCACTTAACGATGGAAGAAGTGTTTTGAATTATCTTGGGCATGGTTCGGGTACTTCGTGGTCTACGACTGGATTTAATGTTTCTAAAATTCATCAGTTAAGCAATGGCTATAAGAATCCTTTTATAATTGATGTTGCTTGTGTTAATGGTGATTTTACTTTGAGTGAGTGTATGGAGGAAGCGTGGATAAGGGCGGGAGATATGCAAAATCCTAAAGGTGCAATATCCGCTTATGGTGCTTCTACAAATGCAAGTTGGGTTCCGCCATGTGACATGCAAAACCATGCAATTGAACTTTTAACTACACGTGAAAAACAAACTGTTGGTGGAGTATGTTTTAACGGCTTAATGTATGCAATGGATCTATGGGGCGGCAGCACCGGTGAAGGATTAAAAATGATGGAGCAATATAATATTTTGGGCGATTGTTCTATGATTATGACTTTTGGAATGGAACAGGACACTATTCCTCCTGAACAAATTACTGATTTGTCTGCTTCAGATCCTACTTCAAATTCAGTTACGTTAAACTGGACTTCGCCGCTTGATTCATCATTTCTTGGAGTTGTTAGTTATGATCTTCGTTACTCTTTAACGCCAATAGTAACGAATAATGATTTTGAAAATGCACCACAGGTAATTGTTCCTGGCGAACCAGACACAGCAGGAATATCTAAAAGTTATTTACTAAAAGAGCTTGAGTTTAATACACTATATTATTTTGCTATTAAAGCATTAGATATCTGGGGCAACAAAGCAGAGATGTCTAATGTAACTTTTGAATCAACATGGGGAGCGCCGGAAATTTCCGTGACTCCTGACTCAATGCATTGTATCCTTTTACCAAATGTTACCCACACCGATTCAATTTTAATTTCTAACATTTCTCCCGGTAATTCCACTCTCGATTACGAAATTGAACTTACAAATAATACATTCCCGGGAGATGTTATAGCACGAATTGTTGAGGTGAATGAAATAAATTTAAATGAATATAATAAAGAACAACCCGATTTAAGTAAAGGAACAAGTTTACGTGGTTCTGGTGGACCCGATTTATTTGGATACACCTGGATAGATAGTAATGATCCAGAAGGTCCCGAATTTATTTGGAATGATATTTCAACAACCGGAACCCTGGTTACAAACTGGGTACAAACAAGTAGTTATCCTGCTGTTGATGAAGGCAAAGCTGGTCCATATCCCTTAGGATTTACTTTTAAATATTATGGAATTGAACATAGTGATGTTTGGCTCTGCTCAAATGGATTTATAAGTTTTGTGGATATTACAGATGCAGCAATGAGTAATGATCCAATTCCAACATCGGATATTCCTAATAATATTATTGCAGGAATATGGGATGATCTTGATGGTAAAACAACAGGAAAGGTTTACTATAAACAGGAGCCTGAAAAATTCATTATTCAGTATGATAACTGGCCGGGATATTACTCAGGAACCGGACCGTTTACTTTTCAATATATTCTACATAAAACTGGAAAAATTCTTATATGCTACAAAACTATTTTGGGCACATCTACTTCAGCCACAGTAGGAATCGAAAATTATGATGGTACGGATGGTTTACAGGTCGTTAGAAATGCAGTTTACCTAGAAAATGACCTGGCTCTCCAGTTTTCTGCTGATCCCGAATGGCTATTACTGGAAAACTTTGAAGGAATAGTTTATAATGGAAATTCAATTGCAGTTGTGCTGAGTTTTATTACCGACGGACTTGAAATGGGTGAGTATTCTATGGATGTGGTAATTAGCAGCAATGATCCCGCAAATTCCGAAATAACTATTCCTGTTAGAATGACAGTTACAAACGAGGTCCCTGTCGAATTTTCTTATTTTACTGCAGAAAATGATTTAGATAAAGTTACTCTTCGCTGGCAAACTGCGACTGAAAAAAATAACAGCGGATTTGAGATTCATCGCTCCGTTCAGAATGACAACAATGAGTGGGAAAAGATAGGTTTCGTTGAAGGGCAGGGAACTACAACTGAAAAAGCAAACTATAGCTTTAAAGATAAGATCAGTTATTCAGGAATATATAAGTACAGATTAAAACAAATTGATTTTGATGGAACAGCTTCTTACAGTGATGAAATTGAGATTGAAGTCTCCGGACCAACAGATTTCGCACTTTATCAAAATTATCCGAATCCTTTCAATCCAAGTACTAAAATTAAATTTGCATTGCCCGAAAAGACAGAGCTGGAACTTTCAGTTTACAATTCACTCGGGGAAAAAGTTGCTGATGTCTTTAAAGGTGAGCTTAGTGAAGGTTATCACGAAATTGAATTCTTCGCTGACAATCTTTCGTCCGGAATATACTTTTACAGATTTGAAAGCAAAGATTTTGTAAGTGTGAAAAAAATGATTGTTATGAAATAGTTAATTATTCAAGCAATTCTAATTCTGAGACCATACATTAATTACCAGCCCCGATTTAATTCGGGGCTTTTTTTATATTTTTAAATATGCAATAGCAATTAATAATTGTAAGAGAGTGTAAAATGAAAAAAATATTTTCTCTTTTAACGTTGCTCATTATTCTTTTACTGATCTGTTCTTCAATAAATGCACAAATGCTTGGTGATGGTGGATGGAGATTAAATGAAAAACAGATTCGGATCTCTGTAGAAAATCCAGAACAGATAAAACAAATAAGCAATTTAAAGCTTAATATGGATTTTTACGGACCAGCGTACGATCACATTATTGCTTATGTAACTCCCGCTGAATTATTACAGATTGAAAATCTTGGAATTTCGTATACAGTTGAAATTGAAGATTTAAACAACCACAATAAAGATTTTTGGCTTATGCCCGATCAATATCGTACTTACCAGCAAATAATAGATCTTGCAGACAGCCTTGCAGGTGCTTTTCCATCAATTTGCCAAAAAACAATTTTCGGAAATTCAATTCAAGGTCGTCAGTGTGCAGCATTAAAGATAAGCGACAACGTTAATGTTGATGAACCGGAGGCCGAAGTATTTTTTGATGGTGGAATACACGGTGATGAAATCGGAGGGGCAGAAAATTTAATTCGTTTTGCACGTGATCTTTGTCTGCAATACGGAAGCGATCCTACAGTTACAAACCTGATAAACACACGAGAAATCTGGCTCTACTTGATGGTAAATCCCGATGGCAGGGTTAATATGTCCCGCTACAATGCAAACGGTGTAGATCTAAATCGTGATTGGGCATACATGTGGGATGCATGGGGCGGTAGCACCGGTCCATGTTCACAAATTGAATCTAAAAACTTAAGAAGTTGTATGTACAACAATCAGTTTGTTATTCATACAACATATCACAGCGGAACAGAATTTATTTCCTGTCCCTGGAGTTATCGCCCTGATCAGCCGCTTGATTGGAATCACATAATTCAATTAGCCGGATTGTATTCATCGGTTTCCGGCTATTCCAATCTACAGTTCGGACAGGGTTACAACGGAATGTATGCTATTAATGGCAGCACAAAAGATAGTAATTATGGTATGATGGGTTCTGTAGCGTGGACAATGGAAATTTCCTATAGCAAACAGCCGCCCACTTCGCAAATAATGCTTTATTACAACCGTAACTATCCCTCTATGATTGCAATGATTGAATATGCCGGCTACGGTCTTGAAGGAATTGTAACCGATGCAGCTACAGGCTTACCTGTAACAGCATCAGT
>CBDUAV010000003.1:0-68454 GCA_965365225.1 uncultured Ignavibacteria bacterium
AATTAAAATAAATGACAGCCGGTAAAAGTACATAGTGATCATCCCAAGTTCCGGGATCACCAAGATCAAGAACAGGATTGTTACTATATTTTTGCCAGGTGATTCCGTCAGGGGAAGTGGCGTAGCCAATTCGCCATTGTGCTCCATCACCACCAGAGTACCACTTGTGATATGTTGAGCCGTCAAAATAAACGGATCCTCCAAGTAATAGATTATCATCAAATGCTCCAGGTGGACCAACATCAAGTACCGGATTGTTACCATATCTTGTCCAATTAACTTGAGCCTGTGAGAACTCATTAAAAAAATAAAAAATTAAAATAATTAACAAAAAGGGTATTGCAATTTGCTTATCCCATCTAAAGAAAGTATGGAAAGGTAGTGGAAAGAATATCATAGCAACCTCCAGAATTGATTTAATAAAATAATTCACACCTTTGAAGAGTATTTTGGTAAGAATATTCTGGAAAGTGCTGTAGTCCGCTCCACTTAATCCTCCTCAAGATGTGGAGAGAAAAATTATTAAATGAAAATAATGAATATTACTTTACTCTAATAGCAACGCTTTGTAATTAGCAAGTGAAAAATAGACTGATACGGTGTCAGCAGGTTCAAAATATAGTGAAGAGTCAATAATTAGACTTTAATTTTATAGTTGGATTCTGGATAAATAAATTTTTATATGTTATTTTAGATTAATGTTTACTAATCAATTAAATCAATCATCAAACTTAGGATTGTATCCGGGTTTGTCGATACAAAAGTCGGTACAAAGTCGATACATAATCAGCGGGATTCCATTTTTATTTAAAAATCAAAAACCCTCAAAACAATTCGTTTCAAGGGTTTCTATGTGGGCCCAGATGGACTTGAACCACCGACCCTCTGATTATGAGTCAGATGCTCTAACCAACTGAGCTATGGGCCCAAATTTTACGACGCAAATTTAATACTATTCACTTCTTAAATCAATAATCCCAGCAGCCTTATGCCTACAAAACAAAATCGCAAATCAAAAGCAAAAAATTCCAAATAAATTAAAATTTCAAATATCGAAATATTAAATAAAATGGGTTTGGATATTTGCAGTTTAGTTATTGAATATTATTTGTTATTTGAAAATCGTTATTTGTAATTTCAGATAAGCTAAGCTTCAATAAAAATATAAGGAATTTATCCAAGTTGGGCTTTGATTTTATTAATAGTAAGCGGTGCGGAACCTTCAAAATGATTGTTCACATTAACAAATAAATCAACTTCATCTTTTTCAAGGTCTTTAATCATTTCAACTATTTGTTTTATTTCTTTATCTTTATTAATGTAAATTTTGTTCCAGTTTTCATTTGCTATCTTTTCAATTCCTTTTCTATCCGGTCCGTGCAGCCTTATTACAGCAAGGTTTTTTATATCACTTTTATTTTTTTTATAAATATCTACAACCGGTGGCATATAATATCCTTCTAAAAATACTGGTGCAACATTTAATTCATTTAAGAATTGAAAGTATGATGTATTCAGGTAATTAGGATTCCTAATTTCCAACCCTATCTGTGGAATTGTAGTGCCCAAACTTTTGCGAAATTCATAAAATTTATTTTGGAATTCATTTAAAGATTTCATCTTCTGTTTATTTAAGTACTCAAACTGAAAGATTAAACATCCGATATTATTATTTATTGGATTAATTAAATCTAGAAATTGATTAAATAAATCGACCGATAGAAAGAAAGGATTTGGTTTTAGCTCTTCCTCCTTACTTCTTTTATAATAATGAGTCAAGGTTATTGAGTTAGGAATTTTTATAGTAAATAAAAAATCTTTTGGAATAGATTTCTTATATATCTCCACTATATTCTTTCGGGGAAGAACAATTTTTGAGGATTCAAATAGCGACCAAAACCACTGATCTATTTCTACAGTATTATAGCATTTAGAATATTCTTTCAGGTAATTAATTTTTGGAGAGTCCGGATATATTAATCCCCGCCAGGAATCATATTTCCAACTGCAGGTACCAATACGGATCATTTAATTTAGAATGGAAAATTTTTATTATTGGAAAGCAAACTGTCCTGCACAGCGAGCGAATCGTTCATCTCAAAATCATTTTCAAAAATTACATTACCGTTTTCATCGAATTGTTTCCACCATCCAACCCGCCGCCCGTTATGATAGCTACCCTCCTCTTTCAGTTTACCGTTTGGATAAAACCAGGTCCATCTGCCTTCGGGCATATCATCAACAAAAAAACCTTCAGATTCAATTTCTCCATCAGGATAAAAATACTGCCATTTACCAACATTTTTATTACTGTCAATATTTCCCTTCATTTGAATCGTTGCATCTTCATAATACAAAAAAAACTCACCATGTTTAATTCCATCAACAATGTCATATTCAATAATTTTATCTTCGATTCTTGCTTTCTCTCTCCCGGTAAACGGGGTATTGCTTCCCTTTTTATAGATTAAATTATCTTTTATAACCAAATCACTCTCAGGAATATCATTCTTCTCACAAGCATTAGAAAACACAATAATTAAAGCGATTGAAATTACCGATATTAAGATTTTAACAAAATTTTTATTGATTCTTATCGTCATTTGAAAATAAATATACTCTTTTAAACTATTTATTTAAGTACGTTCTTGTATGCCTGCAAGATTTTCTTTTTTGTCTCCATCAATTCCTGCGAAATTACCTTTACCTCACCTAATACAGGCATAAAATTAGTATCTCCGTTCCATCTTGGTACAATGTGAAAATGCAAATGTTCTTTTATTCCAGCACCACCAGCTCTGCCAAGATTTAATCCCATATTAAAACCCTGGGGTTTATATATTTCTTCAAGAACCAGTTTAGCATACTTTAACTCTTCCATCATTTCTATTGATTCATCTTTTGTAAGCTTTTCAAATTCCCAAACGTGTCTGTTTGGAACAACCATTAAATGACCGTTGTTATAAGGATACAAATTGAGAATTGTATAATTGAGATTTGCTTTGTGAACTACTAAACTTTTTAAATCGGCAACTTGATGATTTAAAGCTTCGCAAAATATACAGTTGCTATTTGCTTGCTCGTCTTTAAAAGATTCAATGTACTTTGAGCGCCATGGAGACCAGAGATTTTTCATATTCAATACTAAAAATAAAGGCGGATGAAAATCCGCCCATAATAGAATAGTTAGTTAAATTAATTACCCTCTTCCTTAGATTTCTTATATTCTTCAATTACTTTTTGTTCGATTTCTTTGGGCATCTCCTCATAATGATCAAATTTTCTTTTATGAGTTCCTCTGCCCGAAGTCAAGCTGCGCAGATGAGAAGAATATTTATACAATTCCGCAAGCGGCACCAATCCTTTAATAATCTGAAAATGTCCGTCTGAATCCATTCCTAATATTTTACCGCGCTTACTTGAAATATCTCCCATAACATCACCCATATATTCTTCGGGAACTTTTACTTCAATTTCATAAATAGGTTCCAGCAGAACAGGTTTTGCGCTTTGAAATCCTTTTCGAAAACACATGCTGGAAGCAATTTTAAAAGACATTTCATCCGAATCAACGTTGTGATAAGTCCCATCGAAAAGAGTAACCCTAACATCCACTACTTTATTACCGGCGATTACACCTTTAGCCATAGTTTCATTTATACCTTTTTCAACTGCTGGAATAAATCTGCCGGGAACTACACCGCCAACAATTGCATCTACAAATTCAAATCCTTTTCCTCTAGGGAGCGGTTCCATTTTAAAGTGAACATGTCCATACTGTCCTCTTCCACCGGATTGCTTCTTATGTTTATATTCAACATCATTTACACTTGCTTTAATAGTTTCGCGGTAAGGAATTCTTGGTTCAACAAGATCAACATCCACACCGTAACGATCTTTAAGTCTTTTTACTGCAAGCGAAAGCTGCAATTCACCCTGTCCAGCTATAATTGTCTGTGAAATTTCGGGATCGTAATTAACTTTAAATGAAGGATCTTCTTCATGCAAAGTATGAAGACCTGTTCCAATTTTGTCTTCATCGCCTTTAGCTTTTGCAAGTATTGCAGCTCTTATAACGGGTTCTGGAAATTCAATGGGATTAATTATTACAGAATAATTTTTTGAAGCAAGAGTATTATTTGTGTGAGTGTCTTTCAATTTAACAACGGCTCCAATATCGCCTGCAATAATTTGTGATACTTCTTTTCGGTTGTGACCATTTAAAATAGACAACTGATTCAAACGCTCAGTTTTGCTATTAGCTTCATTTATCAAATCCATTCCAGCAGTAATTTTACCTGAATAAACTTTAAATAAAGAAAGCTCACCAACATGCTGTTCTGAAATTGTTTTAAATGTAAACATTACAGGCTCGCCATTAGCATCTAATTTTACCTCAACGTCTTCATTTTTACCAGCTAGTTTAGCTTTAACCATTCCTCTATCTACGGGAGATGGAAAATAGTTGGAAGCAAAATCCAAGAAGTTATTTATTCCAATTGCTTTAGTTGCGCTAACAGCAAACGCAGGTAAAATACTTCTGTTATTAATTGCATCTTTCAGACCTTCTTGTAAATCTTCATCAGACAAATTGCCATCGTCAAAATATTTATTCATCAATTCTTCTGAACTTTCAGCAACTTTTTCCACTAACTGTGTTCTTAAATCTTCTGCTTTTGATTTTAAAGCTTCCGGTATCTCTTCTTCAGTAACGGTTCTGCTACCAGCTTCGCCATAATTGTATGCTTTCATTTTTATAACATCAATTACAGCACTAAAATTAAGGCCTTCAGAAACCGGAAAAGTTACGATTGTTACACCACTACTAATTCTTTCTTTAGATTTTTCAACAGTTTCATTAAATGTTGAGTGTTCGTTATCAACTTTATTTATTATTAGAGCTGATGGAAGATCGTATCCAGTAATAAATTCATTTGCTACTTCTGTTCCTACCTCAACACCTTCCGCAGATTTAACAAGCAGAACCGCTGTATCGCAAACTTTAAGTGCACTTTTTACATCACCAACAAAATCAGAAAAACCGGGTGTATCTAGTATGTTAATTTTTACGTTGTTCCATTCTAGGTGCATTAAAGATGAAGAGATTGATATTTGTTTATCAATTTCATTCGGTGTATAATCTGATACTGTATTACCTTCTTCAATTTTACCAATACGGTTAGTTTCTTTTGCATTATAAAGAAAAACTTCAGAAAGTGAAGTTTTACCGCTGCCACCGTGACCGACTAATGCAATATTCCTTATTGCTTCGGAAGTGTATTCTTTCAATTAAGCCCTCCTGGGTATCTTTTTAAGAAATGAAGTACTATTTTTTTAAGTGGTTAAAAAAAGTATTGATTCCGTTAGAAATTGCTCTGAAATTATTTAAAATTTTATCAACTGGGTCCTCTATACCCCATCTTATTTTTTCACCAAGTTCAAGATATTTATCTACTTGATCTTTAACATTGCCTACTATTCGTTTTGAAACATCAATTTGTGTTGAAGCTTTATTACTGATTTGTGACAATTTATCCGAGAGTTCAGATAATGAAGATATAAGTGGGATGAGTTTTTCCGATAAATCATCAATAGTGTTCTGAACCTGATTAACAGATTTTGTTAATTTGCCAAGATAAATGATTAAGGCGATACATAGTAATGCTGCCAGTATTAATACTACCGCAGTTAATATTTCAATAAGTGTCATCGAGAAAAACTGTTAATCGGATTTTTTGGTTTCTTTATATGCATCTACTCCGGCTTTTATTGCAGATTTGATCTGATCTTTTTTCTGATCAATTGATTCTTTACCGGTTGAAAGATATTCCGACCCTTTTCCCTTAGCATCATTAAATAATTTCTCAGCGTCTTTTAAAAGTTGATCACTTTTATCTTTAGCATCTTTAATCAATCTCTCAGATCTCTTTTTCCCTTCGTTGATCAGGTCGATAGCTTTGTCTTTGGCTTCTGCAATATATTTTTCAGCTTCGTCAAGATATTCATCACTTTTATCTCTGATATCTTTTCTCAGCTCTTTACCAGCTTTTGGTGCATAAAGCAAAGCTAATGCAGCTCCAAGTGCTCCACCGGTTAGAAAACCAATTAACATACCTTTTCTAAAATTTTCTGCTTGTCCCATATTCGTCTCCTTTCATTTTTAATTGGATTTTAAATATAGCTAGGAAAAGCCTTAAAATCAAGGAAAACGGCATATAAAAGCCGTTTCCTAAATAATAAATAAACTAAAATGAAAACATATTTTTGATTATTGTATCTGCAAATACCAAAATTTTAACTCCATTTAATCAAATTAATTGGTACACAAAATTACTTTTAACAATTTATCAAGATAATTGTCTTTATAAAATATTTAAATAGACTCGACGGTAATTTTACCATATCTTTTTTGATATAAAAAAACACTTATTATTCCTACCAAAACTGCAAACCATAGCGTAACTACTCTAACAATAAAAGTAGTAGTAACAGCAATATCTTTCGACACGTTTTTCTGTATCAACAGAAAGGTTAATGAACCTTCGGTTATACCCAAACCTCCGGGCAACATTGAAACAGCTCCCACAATAGTAGAGAAACTATAACTAAATGAAGACCAGAGTAATCCAAAATCAATATCAAAATTTAGCAGGATTAAATAGTATCCCAAACATTCAAAACCCCAGGCAATTAAACTTAACAATGTCATTGAAATCAGTGGAATTGGTTTTAGCAGCAGATATGAGCTTTCGTAAGCAGCATGTATATTTTTAATATATTTTTTCAAATACTTTATTTTTTCTAGTTGATTAAGAAACGTGATGGAAAGATTTTTATTACTAATAAAAACAATAAGCAGAACAAAAAATAAACTAATACCAATCGTAACTCCGCCTCCAAAATCATATATAAATGCTCCAATCATTGCAAGAATTAACAGTGAAAGAAAATCAGTTATTCTTTCTGCAAGTACAATTGGTGCAGTTCTACTTATTGGTTCCTTTGTAATCTCTTTAACTAATAACGACTTTAATAATTCACCTAATTTCCCCGGAGTTATACTCATAACTAAACCTGACATAAAAACAGAGAGCGAATCAATCTTATTCATATTAACCTGGATAACACCAAGGTAATAATCCCATTTGAAGAATCTGAACAAATAATTTAAAAATGAAAGAATAAGAAGAGCCGGAAGCAATAACCAGTTAAACTGAATGAATGCATTTACAACCTGGTTGAAATCAGCATAAATTGTAAACGCAAGATAAAGCACTCCGCCAATAATTATTGAAAGTAGAATTTTTTTCTTAAGTTTTTCTATCAACTCTTGTAATATTTCTTAATGAATTGTAAAGCTTGGTAAGCGGTAAGCCTACAACATTGTAATAGCAGCCATTAATTTTTTTTACAAACACAGCTCCAAAATCATCCTGTATTCCGTAAGCACCTGCTTTATCCATAGGACTTCCTCCAGCAACGTAATCTTTAATCTCATCTTTTCCGATTTTCCTGAATTCAACTTTAGTTTCTTCAACTTCGACAATTTTCTTTTTTGATTTTGTGTTAACTACACAAATACCCGTGTAAACTGTGTGGGTTTTTCCACTTAGCATTGAAAGAAATTTTTCCGCTTCTTTTTTGTTCCTTGGTTTACCGATAGCTTTTTTATTTAGCACCACTATCGTATCAGCAGTAATAATTATTCCATCTTTAACTTTTGATTGTGCAATTTCCATTTTTTCAGATGCAAGCCTTTTCACACAAGCAATTGGATGTTCACCATCAACTAACGCTTCACTTAAAGCCACTGAAAAAGATTTATACTTAATTCCAATTTGCTTTAATAATTTTCTTCTCCTGGGAGATTTTGAGGCGAGATAAACAGGCAGTTCAGTTTTAATCATTTAGTAATTTTATTTCTGTTCCTGGAAAATAATGTTCAATAATTTCATCATAGCTCCATCCTTTTCGCGAGAGTGAAATAGCACCGTATTGGCACAATCCAACCCCGTGTCCAAAGCCCTTGCCTGATATTTCAATAACATTTCCGTCAAAAGAAACATTAAAAAAAGTGCTCCATAAAATATTTTTATTATTTGCGGTTCTAATTACACTCCTGATTTCATTACCAAATATTGTTACATTTTCATCTTGATTATCTTCATTAACAACCTCAAAAATCATTTCTCTAACTCTGCCGGAACTGAATCTGCTATCGATGTAAACATTTTCTAATTTATAATTTCCATTTTTTAATATTTTAGATTTTTTGAGTCTTTTGATTAAATCTTGAGAGCCATATGATTCTTCCCACTCAAATTTAGGAGATATGTTACAATAAGCTGAATTGCCATCCATAATTCCTGTCATGTAAGGAATTTCTTTTTTAGTAAATATATTATGAGACGCTTCTGTATGTCCACCGCAAGTTGAATGATAATAAATTGTTGCAATTTTTCCATCATATGTTAAAATTTTATTTTCTGTCTCTTCAACTGCTTTATTAGATAATGGATTCTCTGCATTAACTCCGCCATAAACTTGATCACGTGTATCATCATAAAGATCGTAAAGCGATTTTCCTTCTGTAATTTTATTAAGAGTGTAAGTTCGTACGCAAATTGAAAAAGCTTTTAGCGCTTCAAAGTTTTTTCCAATTGGCATCTCTTTTGAAACGACTCCTTTAACATAATCTTCAAGTTTAAGGTGATTTATAATTCCAATTGATTTACCCAGTTTAATAAGGTTTAATTTACCCTTGTAACTATGACCATTGAACACTAACGCTTCTTCATTTTCAGCCGGCTGTAAAATGAAAGCATCTGCATGAAAAACTTTATCACTAATAATTAACTTTACTTCATTGTACTCAGTTATGCACTCAACCGTATTACCGGATTCGATATACGCTAATCTTTCTTCACCATTCAACAGATAAACTGGAGATTGAATTGTTAGATGATAAGCTGCGTCTGATTCATCAAGCAGAACCCGAACCGATGAAAAAATTATTTTGGAAGTCTTATTTATTGTTTCTGTTGATTCATCACTTGGAAAACGTCTGGTTGCTGAACAAGAGACAAACAATAAAACAAGTGCTGTTAGAAGAAATAAAAAATGATTGAAGTATTTAAAAACTGAGAAATGATTAATTTTTAGGAATGATAAATACGGAGAGTAATTTATCACCTGAACATAGCCTTAATGCTGCCCCAGGTTCTTTTTACTCCAGATACATTATGTGAAACAGTTACTTCGTTCGAATAAGAACTTTGCCCATTAACATCAACAATTTTTAAGCGGTAAATGAAAACAAGATCAGACATCATTTTATAAGCTGATTTATCAAGATAAGAATAATAGGAGTTGCTTCCTTTAGGATCAATTGAAGCTATGTTTGCATAAGAACTTTTCGGAGTTTTTCTTTCGATGATGAAATTTTGGAGATTAATTTCTTCACCCGTTTTCCATTCGAGTCTTATATCTTCGCCTTCGCTGCGTCCGTGAAAATAATCTAAGAATGCACCTGCGTAGACAGTAGCCATAATAGCGATAAAACCTATCGCTATAAAATATCTCATTTTCATAGCTAAAATATATTTGGCTTCAAGCTTATTGTCAAGGCTTTTTATTAACATATTTTTCTGCTTAAAAATAACGGATTTTCAGTCTTTATTTTTTGTTGTTATTGTCAATTGATATGTGCTTATACCAATCGCCTGAATTAAACTTAAGATAGATTACAAGCGAATACAAAACAATGTAAACTGGTAAAGCCATCCAAGCCCAGGCTAATCCTAATTCAAGGAATACGCCCAAAAAATATGCCAGCGGGACAAAAATCAACAAATTTGTTATTACTTCCGATTTCATCACAAAAAAGGTTCTTCCGGCTGCCTGCAATCCATTTGCTAAAACTACACCGATGCCGTAAAATACCTGTGCAAAGCCTGCAATTCGTAAGGATGGCACAGCAGTTTGTATAATTGATTGATCATTTGTAATAATTAACAAAACATATTGTGGAATAATCATAAAAATAAATCCGAGAAGGATTGTATAAATTGTTGCAACTTTTGCAGTTTCAAATCCGTAAATTTTTGCCAGATTAAATTTACCCGCGCCAAGATTATTACCTACTAAAGTCTGCACTGCAATTCCAAAACCAAAGCAAGGTAAAAATGATATGAAAAGCGTACTGATGATTGCCTGAGTAGCAGCTTGTTCTTTAGTTCCTATAATTCCTGTTATTGAAACAAAACTTAAAAAGCCAATTAAAATAAATACATTTTGAAATGAAACCGGTAAAGAAATTTTAAATATTCCGTTAATAATTCCACTATCAACTTTCAAATGTTTAAAGTTCTGATATCTTTTTCTGTAAAAAGGAAGTAATATAATTGTTGTATAAAAAATTCCATCGAACAAAGTTGCAAGAGTTGATCCTAGTCCTGCACCTGCTAAACCCATTTCAGGAAAACCGAACGAACCGTAAATAAGTGTATAGTTGAAAAGAATATTTAGTAGATTCGTAATAACACCTGAGAACATGAAAATTTTAGTTTTATTTATTCCAAAGAAGAAACCACGGTAAGAAACTGAAATTAGAAAAATTGGTATCCCCATAAATCTGTAAAAAATGTAATCGCTGGCATAATTACCAACAGTTACATCTGCGGCAAAAAGATGAGCAATGGGATTTGCGAAAAACACTCCAATTGCAGCAACGACAATTCCAATAATCAAAGCAATAAACAAAGCATTGTTAAGTGTGATGCCACAGGAAATATAATCACCCTCACCGTACTTTCTGGCTACAATAACATGAATACCTGTTGCAAGACTTGAGAAAAAACTTATTAATGCCCAAGTTGCAAGAACACCAATTCCCATTGCAGCCAATGCATACGTTGCTTCGTCCAATCTTCCAACCATCGCAGAATCAACCAGTGAAACAACCATTTGAGAGGAAAGACCCGCAATGGCAGGAAGTGCCACTCGAAGTATTTTTTTATAGTAACTATTTACCGGAAATAGATTCATTAATAGTTGAAACGTTAGGGAAAGTTATATTTAGATAAAATGAAATTTGTTGTTTATTAACTATTTTTGTCAAATTAAAAAGGCGTTGATTTTTCACTCACTCAACGCCGGCTTTTGTGGAGCTAACCGGGATCGAACCGGTGACCTTTTGACTGCCAGTCAAACGCTCTCCCAGCTGAGCTATAGCCCCAATTAAGCAATTTTATTCGGTAAAAGTAGCTATCTTTTTTTCGATTGTCAATTTAAATTGAACTATGATATTAATTCAAATACCAGTTAAATAGATATGCAATTTTGTATTGTATTATCTTGAATTAAATATAATCTTTAGTGCATTAAAAATGATAAAATGAAAAATATAATTAAATACATTTTTCTATTTGGAATATTACTACTTTCCTCCTGCGATGATACAATCACGTCGGAAGATATAGATAATCTTGTAATGCCCGCTTCTGATGTAAGCTATGCTCAGCATATTGCACCTGTGTTTGAAATTAAATGTGTGGGATGTCATAATGATCAAAGAACAGAGGGCGGAGTAAATCTTTCTTCCTGGACAAAAGCAACCTTTGACCTCAGAATTATTTTCCCTGGCAGTGATAGTACTAGTGTTTTAGTCTGGACGATTGAAAAACTTCCACCCTATGCACCAATGCCTCCGAACCAATGGCTTGTTAGGAATCATATTGATGGAATAAGAACATGGATCAGAGAAGGAGCGAAAAACAATTAAATCCATTTCATTTTTTTATACCAATCGCAAGTCCGTTTGATTCCATCTTCAATTGAAATTTTTTGCCTATAACCGAAATCGTTAATTGCTTTTGTTGTATCACAAATCCATGCATTCTGTGTTAAATCTTTTGCTTTTTCGATGTTAAGCGTTGCTGGTTTTGAACTAAATATTGCGAAGAACTGCGCAATGGCAGCAACCGTATACACAATAAAATGCGGTATTCTAATTTTCAGTGCTTTTTTATTTAACTCTTTTGAAGTAATAGCACCAACTTCATCCCACGTATAATATTTTTCTGAACTGATAAAATAAATCTCACCAATAGATTTATCTGAAGTTGCTGCTAAGAATAATCCTTCAGCTAAATCAGCAACGTGCAGCAAGCTTAGAACTTTTTTATCAAAACCGATTAAACTCGTTAAACCCTTGCTGAAAGTCTGAAAGTAAATAAAAATCTCTGTATCTCTTTCACCGTAAATAGCGGGAGCCCTGCAAATAGTAACTGGAATTTTTTCCTTGTAGCTGAACACAAGCTTTTCTTGTTCAAATTTACTCTTTGCATAATTGGTCAAAGGCTTACATTCTGTTTGTTCATTTACTGGTTTTCCATCGTACGAAGGACCAGATACAGTCTGGCTGCTTACAACAACAAACCTTTTAATATTTTTCATATTCTCTTCTGCCGTTTCAAGCAATATTTTTGTTGCCTCAACATTTCCTTTAAAGTAACCTTCTATATTTTTTGCTTTCACTACCCCAGCAACATGAAAAACATAATTAACATTTTCCATGGCGGTTTTGATGCCAGCTCTATCGAATAATCCACAGTTAAATATTTCTACATCTTTTCCATTCAGCCATCTTAAGTTGCTTGTTTTTCTAACAATACATTTCACATTAAAATTTTTATTTAACAGATAATCAACAAGATGACTACCAACAAAACCATTTGCCCCGGTTACCAGAGCTGTCTCTTTATTTTCCATAATCATTATTTATTTGCTTTTATTCCATTTAAGTAATAGATTTTAGTCCAAAATTAACAAAAAACTTATACTTTTTGTTAACAATAGCATTCCAAATTTAACCTTGGAGGTATAGTTGGATCTTTTTAACAAGTGCTTTGACTTCACACGCGCCGATGAAGTTAAGGCATTAGGGGTTTATCCGTACTTTCGTGCAATTCAGGAAAATGAAGGTCCTGTTGTTCAGATAGAAGGCAGAAAAATTATCATGGCCGGCTCAAATAACTATCTTGGACTAACCGGACATCCTAAAGTTGTTGAAGCTGCAATTAAAGCTGTTGAGAAGTATGGAACGGGCTGTTCCGGCTCAAGATATTTAACAGGTACACTCGATCTTCATGAAGAACTGGAAATTAAACTAGCAAAATTCTTTAATGCTGAAAGTGTTCTTTTATTCAGCACTGGTTATCAGACTGCTCAGGGAGTAATTCCTACTCTAGTGCAAAGAAATGAGTACGTTATTTCAGATAAAGATAATCATGCTTGTATTGTTGCAGGAAATTTAATGGCTAAAGGTGCAACTGCGAATATGGCTCGCTACAAGCATAACGATATGGATGATTTGAAACGAGTAATTGAAAAAATCCCTAAAGATGTACCAAAATTTATAGTTAGTGACGGGGTATTCAGTACAGGCGGTGAAATAGTTGATCTTCCACTATTAAATGAAATTGCAAAAGCAAATAATGCACGTATTATGATAGATGATGCACATGCTGTTGGTGTTATTGGTAAAGGAGGAAGAGGAACTGCTAGCGAATTCGATCTTGAAAAAGAAATTGATTTAACTATGGGTACATTCAGCAAAACTTTTGCATCTCTTGGCGGTTTTGTTGCAGGACCCGAAAGAGTTATAAATTACATAAAACATTTTTCTCCTGCATTAATTTTTAGTGCTTCTCCTACCCCCTCTTCTGTTGCTGCTGCAATTGCTGCTTTAGAAATTTTGGAAAATGAACCGGAAAGAGTTAAGCAGCTTATTGATAATGCAAATTATATGCGAACTGGTTTAAAGAGTAAAGGATTTAATATAATAGAAGGAAGAACAGGAATTGTTCCTGTAATTGTTGGTAACGATGAAATTGCCTTTAAGATGTGGCGTATTTTATACGATGCAGGTGTTTTTGTAAATGTGTTTATTTCACCCGGAGTTCCGGAAGGAAGACAAATGATGCGAACAAGTTATATGGCAACTCACAAAAAAGAACATCTGGATGAAATCGTTCATATATTTGAAAATGCCGGTAAGCAGGTAGGATTGATTTAAGAATAAACCTGTAATTATTAAAAGCATACCTGTTTTAAAGGGTATGCTTTTTTTATAATAAAAGGAAATACTATGAACTCAATTGAAGTAAAAAAAGTAACAACAAAAAATGATTTAAATCAGTTCATCAAATTTCCATGGCAAATTTATAATAATGATGCATATTGGGTACCGCCATTAATAATGGAGCAAAAAAAACTTCTTAATAAAGAAAAAAATCCTTTCTTTAAAGATGCCGATGCCGATTATTTCTTGGCATATAGAGATGGAAGGCTTGCCGGAAGAATTGCTGCAATAAAGAATGACACACATTTAAAGTATCACAACGATGATTCTGGTCATTTCGGTTTTTTTGAATGTATAAATGATCAGGCTGTTGCTGATTCACTTTTTAATGCTGCAAAAAACTGGATAAAAGAGAAAGAATTAAAATTTATGAAAGGTCCGGCAAATCCATCGAGCAACGATATTTACGGTATGCTTGTCGAAGGCTTTGATGATTCGCCAAGACTGTTGATGCCATACAATCCGGAATATTATATTCACCTTTGCGAACGGAATGGTTTAAAAAAAGCAAAGGATCTATTCGCTTGGAAAATAGTTTCTGAAAAAATATTAGCATCAGAAAAACTAAGACGCGGACAGGAGTTAGTAAGGAAAAGATATAATCTTAAAATAAGTCAGCTTAAAATGAAAAATTTTCAGAAAGATCTTGAAAAATTTAAATACGTTTATAACAAAGCATGGGCACCAAATTGGGGTTTTGTACCGATGACTGAAGAGCAAATTGATGCAATGGCAAAGGAAATGAAACCACTGGCTGAGCCATCACTTGTATTATTTGGAGAGATAGACGGTAAACTTGTTGGCGCTGCTTTGGTAATGATGGATTATAATCAGATATTTAAAAATATGGATGGAAAACTTTTTCCCTTCAATTTTATTAAATTATTCACTCAAAAGAAGAAGTTATCCTGGGTAAGGATATTAACATTAGGAATAATCCCTGAGTATCAAAAAAGAGGATTGGATACGGTGTTCTACTGGGAAATATTGCACAGAGGCAGCGACTTGAATATCCACAGAGGTGAAGCCAGTTGGGTTCTTGAAGATAATGATATGATGAACAGAGGACTTGCTTTAATGAATGCAGAAAGATATAAAAGGTATCGCATCTGGGAATGCGAAGTATAGTTTTAAAATTGATAAAAAATATAAATTACTCAATTATGGCATTACTGCATCATAACCTGCGCTGTGCGGTGGATCTATTTGCTTAAGTTTTGCAAAAATTGTTGGATCAGGATAATCTCTTAAATAATCAATTATCTCTCCATGTTTTGCATCAAAGAAAGTTCTAACCAATACACTTTTTATTCCACCCGATTTTTCATACATATCGAACAATGTATTTACAAGAACTAGGATTTTTTGCTGTCCGAGTTCTTTGTTCTGACTGTAAATATCTATTCCATAATGGTAATCAAAAATAGAACTTCTAAAGGCTGCAAATTTTTCAGATAAAATATCATACACCAACCCCCATCTATTATAAGTTGAACTGCTGGACTGCCAACCAAAGTTTGCACCGCTTGTTGCACCAAGATTTACAATATCCTGCGCACGCTGGTAATATTTTGTTCCGCCAAATTCTTCCCAGGTATCATAATCGAAGCCAATAATTATTTGAGCATAAAAATCGAGTAAGCTTGTTAATGGATCAAATGTGCTTTGTCCAGCATACAGTGCTTGTCCCCTTTCATATCTAAACTGCCATTGACCATCATTTATTTTTAGTATTTGTGAGTTATTAGATGATTGATAAACAGGTCTCTGGCTAACAACTACTATCTGAGCAGAGTAATCAAAATCACCACTTGCAGAAATAAAAAAGATATTTAATGCACAATCAATTTTAGCATCCCAACTATCATCAGTGAATTTATTTGTGTTCATATAACTTTCTATTACACTGGCAAAATCTGCAAGTAGCTCTCTGTTTCTAACGGGGACATTTTCAAAGTTTACGTCTACACGGCAATTTAGTTCCTGTGCTGAAACAGTTGCAGATAAAATAAAGACGAATAAAAATATATTTTTCATTTTGGATTTCTTTATATTTTTTGTTGATTTAATATATGAATTTAGAATTACTGACTCAATTAACTTTTTATTGTATTTAATATGCACCGCTTTTTACTCTCTGCCCTCATAATTTGTTTCAGTATCACTGCTTTTGCGCAGTATAGCCCGGGTGCAAGGCAAATATCGCTTGCTAATTCCGATGTTGCACTTGCAAATGATGTTTTTACTCTTTTTAACAATCCCGCTGGGCTTTCACAAATAAATTGGCGCGAAGTAGGTATTTATTATTCTCCTGCTCCCTTTGGACTAACGGAACTTGCAAACGGTTATGTTGCTTATATTGAACCATTCAGTTTTGGTTCGATGGCAATTGGCGGTTCTACTTTTGGTTTTGATTTATATCGCGAATCTAAAGTGCTACTGGGTTATTCATATAATTACGAAAATTCTTTTTTCATCGGATTATCTGTTAACTATCATACTTTTTCAATCAAGAATTATGGCAATACTGCCGCGTTTTATGTAAATGCCGGAGCCCTGGTTTACATTTTAGATAATTTCAGATGGGGTTTTAACTTGAGTAACTTGAATCGTGCAACGCTTGGAAATGATGATGATCAAATACCAATGATTCTTACAACCGGATTGAGTTATAATTTATTCAACAATTTCTCTTTTAACTTTTCGCTTGAAAAAGATATCCGATACAATCCATCAGTACAGTTTGGAATTGAATACGATATAATTGAATACTTATCTCTGCGTATTGGAACTTCAAATGAACCCTCTCGATTTGCAACAGGAATAGGAATAAATTATTCTATTTTCAGTTTAGATTACTCATTTTTCACTCATTCCGATTTAGGATTAACACATCAGGCAGGAATAATTTTAAGTTTTGGAAAAGAAAGCTCACGAACTGAGGCTGTTAAAAAGCATCTAAAATTAAAATAATTCTTTAACGATTGTGAACTCTTTACAATTTTTAAAAATAATATTTCAATTTTTATTAACTGCCACATTTATTTCCCAAATTAATATAGCTCAAACTGATTCAACTTATCTTCAAACTGAAGAGGTGCTAGAGAATATTCTACAGGAACCTATCGGTGAAATTGATGATTCGGATCTCTATGAAAGCATCGAGCAGCTTTTACAAAATCCTTTAAACCTGAACACGGCGTCAATAACCGAGTTGCAGATAATACCCGGAATGGATATTAATGTAGCAGAAGTAATTGTAGAACACAGAAAAAGATACGGTGATTTCTTTTCGGTTAATGAGCTTAATGCAATTCAAAATCTGGATAAAAGCAGAGTTAAAAATATCTCACCTTTTCTATTTGTAGTAAATCCAGAAGTTCAAGTAATAAGTGAAAAACCACAATCTGGATTTGAAAATTTTATTCAGCAATCTACAATTCTATTCAGAAGTAGAATGATAAATGCGCTGCAAACCAGTAAAGGTTTTGTTGATAACAGATTTAACGGAACAAAACCAAAAATTTATAATCGTATGCTGATCAAGCATAACAAACAATTCCAAATTGGTTATTTGGCTGAGAAAGATGCGGGGGAACTAAAGCTAAATGAGTTTTCAACTTATCATTTTGCAGTAAATGATTTGGGAATTGTTCACAAAGCTGTTGTAATGGATTATCTTTTAGAATTCGGGCAGGGCTTAACTTTCTGGAGCCCGTATGCATTTTCCAAAGGTCCCGATGCCGTATACCCAGTAAAAAGGACAGATCATTTAATCAAGCCTTTTACAAGTTCTACAGAAAATAATTTTTTTCGTGGTGTTGCTGCTGCAATAAAATTTAATAACCTTATTTTTTCAGCCTTCTATTCAAACAATGCTTTTGATGCAAATATTGATACCGCCACGGGTAATATCTTATCGACACCAATTGATGGGCTTCACAGAACAGAATCGGAAATTAGAAAAAGAAAATCAGCGAAAGAAAAAATGTGGGGCGGACGTATTGATTTTATATCTGACAAAATTTTATCACTCGGTGTTCTGCATTATCAATCAAGCTACAGCAATTCATTTGAACCTTCTTCTGTATTTGATATAACCGGCAGCAAATTCAATTATTCGGCTTTTTCTTACAATTTATTTTTAGATAAGTTTAATTTTTCAGGTGAGTTTTCATACAATGGCACTTCAGTAGCATCAATAAATATTTTACAAATAGCGTTAAGCAGTAATTTCACTTTTATAACTTCCGTCCGAAGTTATCCGAGAAATTTTTACAGTCTTCACGGTTATGCATTTGGTGAAAGATCTGGTGCTACAACCAATGAGTTTGGAATTTATACAGGATTTAGATGGAGATCAAAAATTGGTTTAATAAATTTTTATTACGATCAATTTAAATTTCCCTATGCAACTTTTTTCAATCGCCAACCGGCAAGCGGCGATGAGTTTCTTCTCGATTACCTCAGCAAGCCAATTAATAAGCTGGAAGCAAGAATAAGATATAAATATGAAAAGAAAGATGTACCGGAACTGCTGGATAATACCAAACAGTTAGTTAAAAGATTAAGACAAGTAATGAGATTGGAATTGATTTATTCACTTTCAAATAAATTAAGATTAAGAGGCAGATTCGAATATAATTCATTTAAAGTTAAAGCAATTAGTGAGAATGAAAATGGTTATTTAATATTTCAAGACATCAGGTTTTCACCAACGAATTCCTTAAATCTTTACGGGAGAATTATTTTCTTCAAAACTGATTCGTTCAACTCAGCTATATATCAATATGAAAACAACTTAACAGGTGTGCTTACTAATATTCCGCTCTTTGGAGAAGGTATAAGATGGTACGTGCTGGTTAGATATAAGCTTTTCAAATTTATGGCTTTATCCTTAAAGTATTCAGAAACTTACAAGCCCCGAGAAAAATCAATCGGTACAGGTTTTAATGAAATTCCTTTAAACCTTTCCAACGCTTTAGGACTACAGTTAGATTTGAATATTTAACAATCCTCAATTACATCAACCGAAGGAAAAATTTTCCTACAATCAAAAATAATCCTTAAAAAACCGCTATAAAGAAGATAATAATTGACAATAATTTAGCCAAGGTTTTAGCATTAAATTTGTATTATTAATTGATTGTCAAATTGATAATTGTAAAATTTTATTATCTTTTCGAGACAATTATTCGGCAGTATGTTCAAATCGTTTTAAATAGAAAGAACACACAATTAAAAAATGCAAAGTTCAAAAATAGAATTTATTTCAAAGTATAATAATTTAGTCCAATTTGCTCTCTCCTCCTCTCAAGATTTTCCAGACAGCTTATGCGAGTTCGTTAGTGAAGAATACGAATTTGAAGCAGCAGTTCTTTTTAAAATTAAAGAAAATGGCTTCGAGTTTTTAGGTAAATCAAGCAAAGCAAAAAAGTCTTATAATCACAAATCAAAATTAGGCTGTGATAATTGCAATTCAGTAAATTTTTATTCAACGGAAACTAAGTTCGATATAAATCCAGCTTGTGATTTGAAAGCTTCGGATGTTGTTTTAAAGGAAGGATGCTTGCACATAAGCGTTACAGATAAAGAAAGGGTATTACTTAAAATCGGCAAGAAAAGTGAGTTCAGCCAGAGTGAGCTGGATAGTATAGTTATTATTGGTAATGCAGTAAGAAACCTGCTGCGGCTCTGGATGGGAAAAAAGGGAAGCTTAAGCAGCTCGGTCAGTGAGATAGTGTCGTCCATAGGACCCGAATTACGCACACCCACAAATAGTATCATGGGTTTTGCTTCACTTTTGGGTGAAGAAAAATTATCCGGTTCACAGGCCGATTACTTGAATACCCTTAAAGAAAATGCCTATGACTTACTTGCTTTGTTAAATGATCTAATAGATCTCGCAAAACTAGAAACAGACAAATCTATCAGTTCATTTTCTACTGTAAACCTTAGGCAGTTCATTACTGAAATTGTAAAGCTAATTGAAGAAAAAGTAAACCAGGATAGAATTGAAGTTTTAGCAAGTATAGATGACAAACTTCCTGAAAATGTTAATCTCAATTCGCAAAAAATTCGATATATACTTTTAAATCTATTAACTAGCTCACTAAGACTTACAGAACAAGGCAAGATAACTATCTCTGTAACCTCATCTGAGAAAAACCAGTTACAAATTAGAATATCGGATACTGGAATAGGAATTCCTTCAGAAAAAATAAAAGAAGTTTTTAATCCATTTGGCATTTCCGATTTATACCCATCTAATAACGGCAGCACTACTGGATTAGGGTTGACCCTTGTGAAAAGATACATAGATTTTTTGAATGGTGAGTTAGATATAACGAGTTCAGTTGGCAAAGGAACTACTTATAATTTAACAATTCCTGTTGAAGAAATTTCAGAAATTGAAAAGCAAATAAGCGTTTTGCCAAAACCGGAACAGAACAACAAAGTGCTTGTAATTGAAGATGATTTTGCAACTTCAAAACTTTTGGCTAATTATTTAAATAAATGGGGTTACGAGCCGATTGTTGTTAATTCTGCAGAGCAAACAATTAAAAAAGTTGATGATGAGCAGTATCTGGCAATATTAATGGATATTGTTTTGCCTGATACAAGCGGGCTGGAACTGCTACAAAGATTGAGAGAGCGAAAAAATACTAAGAAAACTCCTGTTATAATTTGTTCCGTGGAAGCGGAACAACAAAAAGCATTTTTGATGGGTGCAGTTGAGTACTTTCTTAAGCCTATCAACTACAAATATCTAGTTGAGGTTTTAACTCACTACAAGCTTCGAAAAGATTCTAATATTTTAATTGTTGATGATGACGTCCCTACACTGAATTTAATGAAAGAAGCAGTGGCACAGGCAGGATTTAACTCTGTGGCTCAGTCTGATTCTACAAAAGTAATGGATGTAATTAATAATATTGATCTCGATCTCGCTATAATTGATCTTGATATGCCCGAAGTAAGTGGTGTTGATTTGATTGATATGATTAAGTCCAGGGAACAATTTAGAAATCTGCCAATTATTATTTACACGGGCAAAGAAAGCTACGAGGAGGATATTAAACGAATTGATGGCTTGTTCGAAAATCTTTTGCACAAAAGCAGCACAAACATTGAGGATTTGCAGAACTCAATTACAGAAATGATAAACAGATACGAAAAACCATCTACTCCTGAAGAAATAAAAGAGAAAAAAGATACAACAAAAATACTCTTAGTTGAAGATTACAAACACTCTCAAATAATTGTTACGCGTCTGTTAAAGAAAAATGATTTCGATTCAATCGTTGTTGTTGAAAATGGGCAGGAAGCTTTAGATGCAGTTCAGGAGCAACATTATGATTTGGTTTTAATGGATATGCAAATGCCTGTTATGAATGGATTTGAAGCCACCAGACGAATTCGTGAACTTGAAGAATACAAAGACATACCCATAATTGCACTCACAGCGTTTGCTATGAAGGGCGACAGAGAAAAATGTCTTGATGCCGGTGCTACGGATTATATTCCAAAACCGATTGACAGCTCTGAATTTATACAAAAAGTTAAATACTACACTGAAAGCAAAATTCAGGTTAAACAATAAATCAGACTGCGTTTAAATAATCTCGCTAATGTTTTTAACTCTCCCTTATGTTATTTTTAATTTCAGGTTTTAATCAAATAAGTTTTTAAGATGATAGAAAATTCAATCAGAGTTAGATTTGCACCAAGTCCGACAGGTTACCTGCACGTTGGAGGATTAAGAACCGCTCTTTACAATTATCTATTTGCAAAGCATCAAAATGGAAAAATTGTTCTTCGAATTGAAGATACAGACAGAAAGAGATTTGTTGAGGGCGCTGTTGAAAATTTAATTGAAACTCTAAAATGGACAGGAGTAAATTTCGATGAAGGACCCGGAATCGGTGGAGAGTTTGTATCATATTTTCAATCTGATAGACTTAAAGTTTATAGGGAACATACAAATAAATTAATTTCCGAGGGAAAAGCTTACTACTGTTTCTGCACCCCTGACCGTTTAGAAAAACTTCGTGAGGAACAAAGGCAGCAAAAACTACCACAGTTAAAGTACGATAAGCATTGTCTTTCATTAAACAAAGATCAAATAGATACAAATATAAATTCAAATATTTCATTTGTAATCAGATTGAATGTAGAAGCTAACAAAACAGTTACTTTTGAAGATGAGATAAGAGGTAAAGTTGAATTTGAAACTAACACAATTGATGACCAGGTTTTAATTAAAAGCGATGGATATCCAACTTATCATCTTGCAAACGTTGTTGATGATTATTTGATGAAAATTTCGCATGTAATTAGAGGTGAAGAATGGCTACCATCAACCCCAAAACATATTCTGCTTTACGATTACTTTAATTGGAGGAAACCAAAATTTGCTCATCTCCCTCTGCTTCTTAATCCTGATAAATCAAAATTAAGTAAAAGACAGGGCGATGTTGCAGTGGAAGACTACAAGGCTAGAGGATATTTGAAAGAAGCTTTAATAAATTTTGTTGCATTGCTTGGCTGGAATTACGGAGATGATAAGGAATTTTACGAAATGAATGAACTGATTGAAAAATTTTCATTAGATCGGGTGCACAAAGCCGGCGCTGTGTTTAATGTTGAAAAGCTAAACTGGCTGAACTTCGAACATTTAAGAAAAAAATCCAATGATGAGGTACTGAAAATACTGCGGGAAGAAATATCAAATTCAATCTATAAAAATGATGATTTCAAAGATGAATATTTATTAAAGGTAATTTCTTCAATGAAAGAAAGAGTTTCGTTTGTTAAGGAGTATTTAACCAAAGGATTTTATTTCTTTGAAGCACCGAAAGAATATGAGGAAAAAAATCTTAAAAAGAGATGGAAAGAGGATTCGCATGCGCTTCTAAAGAAATTAAGAGATCAATTTGAAAAACTCAATAATCCAACAACCCAAGATTTTGAATCTTTGCTTTCACAAACTGCAGAAGAATTAAACATTAGTAAAGGAAAACTAATCCACCCGTTGAGAATAGCTGTTTCAGGTGTTGGGGAAGGTCCGGGAGTCTTCGACATTTTAAATATACTTGGCAAAGAAGAAGTAATGAATCGAATCAATACTGCACTAAATAAATTGAAATAATATTTTTATGGATAAAACACAAGATAACAACATTAAAAAAGTTACAAACTTCATCCGTGAAATTATTGATGAAGATTTACATACGAATAAGCATAACGGTAAAGTTCACACTCGTTTTCCTCCTGAACCAAATGGATATTTGCACATAGGTCATGCAAAATCTATCTGCTTAAATTTTGGATTAGCAAAAGATTATAATGGACTTTGCAATTTGCGTTTCGATGATACAAATCCTACTAAAGAAGAACAGGAGTATGTTGATTCAATTAAAGAAGATGTACGCTGGCTTGGCTTTGATTGGGGTGATAGAGAATATTATGCTTCAGATTATTTTGATACATTATACGAATATGCAGTTAAACTAATTAAAAAAGGAAAAGCCTATGTTGATTCTTTAACCGCAGATGAAATTAGAGAATTCAGAGGCACACCCACTAAAGCGGGTAAAGAAAGTCCATATCGTAACCGAACAATTAATGAAAACCTTGAATTGTTCGAAAGAATGAAAGACGGAAAATTTAAAGAAGGCGAACATGTTTTAAGAGCTAAAATTGATATGTCATCACCAAACTTAAATATGCGCGATCCGGTTTTGTATAGAATTTTACACAAACATCATCATCGTACTAAAGACAGATGGTGCATTTATCCTATGTATGATATGGCTCACGGTCAGTCAGATTCGATTGAAAGAATTACACATTCTCTTTGTACACTGGAATTTGAAAACCACCGCCCTCTGTATGATTGGCTTGTAAAAGAATTAGAGATTTACCCACCACGGCAGATAGAATTTGCACGGCTAAATCTTAATTACACAATTATGAGCAAAAGAAAACTATTAGAATTGGTAAATGAAAAATATGTTGATGGTTGGGATGATCCAAGAATGCCAACCATCTCAGGATTAAGAAGAAGAGGTTACACACCCGAATCAATTAGAAATTTTTCTGAGAGTGTTGGAATTGCAAAAAGAGAAAATATAATAGATGTTTCGTATTTAGAGTTCAGTGTACGTGAAGATTTGAATAAAAAAGCACAAAGAGTAATGGCTGTTTTAAATCCTCTTAAAGTGGTTTTAACAAATTATCCTGAAGACAAAAATGAAGAGCTTGAAGCAATAAATAACCCTGAAGATCCAGCAATGGGTAAAAGAAAAATTTCATTCGGGAGAGAAATTTATATTGAAACTGATGACTTTAAAGAAGATCCCCCAAAGAAATTTTACAGATTATCACCCGGCAAAGAAGTTCGACTGAGATACGGGTATATAATTAAATGTGATGATGTGATCAAAGATGAAAGGGGTAAGATTATTGAATTAAGATGTTCATATGATCCGGACACAAAAAGCGGGTCTGGCAAAAGTGATAAAAAAGTGAAAGGAACAATTCATTGGGTTTCAGCAAATCATGTTTTTGAAGCTGAAATAAGATTATATGACAGATTATTTACGGTTCCAGATCCCGAAGCTGATCCTGAAAAAGAATTAAAAGAGTTTATAAATCCAGAATCTTTGGTGGTTTTAAATAATTGCAAACTTGAAACATCACTAAAAAATGCAAAGCCAGGTGATCGTTTTCAGTTCGAAAGATTGGGCTATTTTTGTGTCGATAGCAAGAATACCGGAAACCAAGTGCCGGTTTTTAATAGAATTGTATCTCTGAGAGATTCTTGGGCTAAATTAGAAAAGTCGGGTAAGAAAGAATAAAATATAAAATAAGCACTGTATTTATTTTAAAAATATACAGCTCTGATTTTCGGCTAACTTATTTTAACAGCGACCGCCGAATGTATAAATTTTTAACATTTTAAGTAAATTTTTAATCGCTTCTCTATCAAAAGGATTTGGAATTTTATTCACGTCTCTGTATTCCTTAATCTTACCGTTTAATTTTCCCAAACTGTCAACCATCATTTGAATGATATTCCCGTTATCCTTTATATCATAACGACCATCTTTACCAATAAATGTTTTCATAGGATAATCCCCTTAATTTTATAGTTGCATAAAATCATCATAGTCATCTAATTCTAATTCATTCATTGTGTATTCCGAAAAATCTTCGTCTACTATATTGTTGTAGATCTGTTCTTCATCCATACAATCCGGATCGAGACAAGGTTCATCGCCTGAAAGATGTGGATAATTTTCTTCGTTATAAAACGAATCGAAAATTTGTTGCTGCTGTAGATGTTTATTCATAGTCCAGAGCCTCCTAAAATTGTTTGCTTCTAAAAACCAACTATGATGCCAAATAATGTTTATGGCAATAAATTTACTTTTTAATCGTTTTTGGGGATTTTCAAAGTGCCCATATTAAATTTCTAAGATTTGATATGATTGCTGATTGTGAACAATATTGAAACATTGGTTTAAAGTTGGAAGAAATTACTCAGTATGTGATTTATTATTGGACAGAACGACAATTTTTGTAATTACATTGCCAGATCAAATTGAGTTTTATATTTTTAGTCACAATAAAAAATCATTTTCGAATTTTGCCGAAGTGGCGGAATTGGTAGACGCGCTGGACTCAAAATCCAGTGGGGCTTACACCTCGTGCCGGTTCGAGTCCGGCCTTCGGTACTATTATTATACCCTCAAAGGAGGGTTTTATTTTAATTACACTGAGTTAAATTATAATCAGTATTAAAAACATATTACTCATTTTGATTACAAGCACTCTTATAGGCTTGGTAGCTAATTATTTCAATCCAAACGGGATATCATTAATAAGAACAACCAAAGATATTTCTTGGGCAACTGATTCACTGATCAATATTTCACAACTTGATTCGGTAAAAGATATACCAATAAATGAATCACCAAACGATTCAGGTGCATATGAAAAAACACAGATAGAAAATAACAGTGGAAATAATAAGAAAAATAATCCTCCAGAAAAGAGTTTAATTAAAGAAGAGCAAACGAAAAAAGTTGAAGAAGAAAAAACAAATGAACCTGAAGTAGTCACATTTGAAAACCCAAAAAATATTACTCTTGAACAGGCTTTTTCGTTATTTAATAATGGTGTTACTTTTATTGATGCAAGAGATGAAGCTGATTATTTAGCAGGATATATATCTGGCTCGATTAATATTCCTTATTATGATTTTGAAAATCACAAGCATAAACTTCAGAAATTATCAAAAGATAGACCCCTTGTTATTTATTGTGCCGGTACAGACTGTGATCTGAGTATTTTGCTTGCAAATCAATTAAGCAAACTTGAATACAAACAGATTTACATATTCTTTGGCGGATGGCTTGAATGGCAAAACGCAAATTATCCAACGGAAAATCTATCGGAAGAGTAAAACTTGAATAAAATTTTAAATAACGATTATCTTTTACTTGTCGCAAGAATTATTTTAGGCTTTGTTTTTATTCTTGCAGCGGTTTCAAAAACGGCTGATCCGGAAGGATTTGCTCAAGCAATTGCAAACTACAAATTACTTCCTGATTTTTTAATCAATATTGCTGCTATTATTTTACCATGGATTGAATTGAGTGCGGGATTGCTTCTTCTTTTTGGAATTTCTGTAAAAGAAAATTCTGCAATATTAAGCGGACTGCTGATAATTTTTATTGCTGCTATTTTTATAAGTCTTTTAAGAGGATTGGATATCGAGTGCGGTTGTTTCGGAACTGTAGATGGTTCTAAAGTTGGTTTGCAAAAAATTTTGGAAAATGTAGGCCTGCTTTTTTTAGGTATAATTCTTTTGGTATTTAGTTCTTCAAAATTTTCCCTGAAAGAAAATTAATTTCCTTTTATACTTTCCATCGTATCTCTTAAAACACCTAATGAACGTTGCGAAAGAATATCAATTTTAATTAATCCTAAATCTTCAATTGAATACATATCCGGCTGAGTAACAATTAATCCCAAGCCTTTATTTTTCGCGTATTCAAGTGCAACATAATCAGTAATTTTTGTTGGAGTTATGACTATTCCTCCTGGATGAATAGATAAATGGCGCGGAAATCTTGCTATTTGAGATGCAATTTTAACAATTGAACTCCAAGGTTCACTTTCAAAATTTAAAGTTTTTGCTTCGGGAAAAAGTTTTGATAAGTGGGGAAGATTTGCTGCATCAGTCCACGGTATTCTTTTACTGATTTTTGAAATTTCTTCGTTTGTAAATCCGAATGCTTTTGCTACTTCTCTAAAAGCTGAACGTGCTCTGAATGTAACTGTAGTAGAGATCATTGCAACGTTTTCATAACCGTATTTTTCAAAAATATATTTTACAATTTCGTCTCGTTCCTTCCAGGAAAAATCAATATCAAAATCGGGAGGAGAGCTGCGGGCTTTATTTAAGAATCTTTCAAAATATAAATTTTGCTCAATCGGATCAATTTGTGTTACACCCAAACAATATGCAACCAAACTGTTCGCTGCCGAGCCTCTACCTATTATCATCATTCCCCTTTTCTTGGCTTCATTTACAATATCCCAAACAATTAAAAAGTAATTTGAAAAACCCATTTCACGTATTACCGAAAGCTCCATTTCAACACGATTTTTTATTTCATCTGTTACTAGATTGTATTTTTTTTTGAGTCCTTTGTAAGATTCTTTCCAAAGAAGTGAATCCGCTGTTTCATTTGATGGTAAGGAATAAACAGGAAATTTATATTCATTCAATTTTAAATCAACGTTACACTCTGCAGCAATGGCTTCTGAATTCGCTAATGCATCCAGCAGATTCCTCCACTCATGTTCAATTGATGATGGTTTTTTGAAATAATATTCTTTACTAACAACATCATCCTCTAAAAGATTATCAATCGTTGATCGCAATCGTATCGCACTTACTGTTTTATGTAAAAGAATACTATCTTCACTTAAAAAGTAGACTGGATTTGTAACTACGTATTTAATTCTATTTTCTTCAGCAAATTCAAAACGCTTACGATTATTATGTTTCTCGTTTTTAGAAGCGATCAGTTCTACAAATAAATTTTCTCTTTTACTTACTTTTTTTAGTATTTCCACTGAAGGTGTGATAATGATTAAATTTTCAAGTTTATCTTCGAGCAAATGAACTAAAGAAAAATCATCATTTAATTTTCTTGAAGTAATTATTTTGCAAATATTCGAATAACCTGTGATATTTCTTGCTAAAAGGATTGCATATTCATTTCCATTATTCGGATCATCAATTAAGCATCCAATTATTGGTTTGATGTTATTTTCGCGGGCGGTCTTAACGAATGGAATAATACCCTGCATTGAATTTGTATCGGTTAATGCGATGGATGGCAATTTATATTTAACCGCCTGTTCAACAAGTTTTTCTACAGAGATTGTTCCTTTTAGCAGAGTGTAATTTGAATGTACGTGCAGCGGTATCATCGAAATTTCAGTTTAAAATTATTAAAAGGAAATGTAGGAATAAAATGAAAGAAGGAAAAGAAGAAAAAGTATATGATTTTATTTTAAGGCTTTATCTGCAATATCTTTTCTAAAATAAACATTTTCGAAATTAATTTTGCTCAATGCTTTATATGCTTTTTCTTTTGCAAGTTGCAAATCGAATTCGGAAATTGCAGATGTTACACCTAATACCCTGCCGCCGTTTGTAATTATTTTTCCGTCTTCAACTTTTGTCCCAGCGTGATAAACGATAATATCAAAAGGTAATTCATCCAATCCTTTAATCTCAAATCCTTTTTTATAAGAATCCGGATAACCCTTTGAAACAGCAACAACACAAACAGAAGCACCACCATTGTATGCCACAAGTTTTTTATCTAAATCTCCGGTTGCGGCAGTATACAACAGTCGCAGAAAATCACCATCAACAACAGGCAAAACAACCTGCGTTTCAGGATCGCCAAACCTGCAATTGAATTCAATTACTTTCGGACCTTCAGCCGTAATCATCAAACCGGCATACAAACATCCAATAAACGGTTTATTTTTTTTCTTTAAAGTCTTTAAAGTTGGCGATAATATTCTGTTTTTTATTTCCTAAAAAATTTTTGGAGTAACAACTGGAATAGGTGCATAAGCTCCCATCCCGCCTGTATTTTTGCCGGTATCATTATCACCTATTCTTTTATGATCCTGTGATGCAGGAAGACAAATAAAACCTTCACCATCACAAATTGCAAATACAGATGCTTCTTCTCCTTCCAGAAATTCTTCAACAAGCAGTTTCTCACCCGAATCTCCAAATGCTTTATCAAGAAAAATAGCATTTAAAGCATTTTCCGCTTCTTCTGATGAGTTACAGACAAACACACCTTTTCCGGCGGCAAGTCCATCAGCTTTAATTACACAGGGGTATTTTTTTTCTTTTATATATTCTTTAGCAAGGTTGTAATTTTTTGCAGAAAATTCTATATATCCTGCGGTTGGAACTTCAGCTTCTTCCATTATCTCTTTTGCAAAAGCTTTTGAAGCTTCAATTTGTGCTGCTTCTTTATTGGGACCGAAAACATTAAATTTATTTTCGCGCAAGACATCTGCAAGCCCATCCACAAGAGGCTGTTCGGGTCCAATTACGATAAGGTCAATTTCTTTTTCATCGCAAAAATTTAACACTTCTTTCGGATTCGAATAATTGATATGAACATTTTCCCCTAAAAATGCCGTTCCCGGATTTCCAGGCATTATATATAAGTTAAGAAGATTCTGGCTTTGCTTAATCTTTAAAGCAAGTGCGTGTTCTCTTCCGCCTGAACCAATTATCAAGACATTCATACAACTGATACCTTTAATATATTGTTAAATTGTTTTGATAACTGTTCTGTTAAGAAATCACGTCTAAAATTTTCAACAAAACTCTCGTCTGGTTGTGGAAGTTTTCCATCTTTATACAATTTATAAACTTCCAAAATCGTGGATTTAATTTTTTCTATATCATCAGGTTCAACTATAAATGAAGCTTTATATTCATTTGCTGCTAATTTCAAAGCTCCTTCCGGCAAACAGGCAATTATAGGTTTACGTGTTCCGAAATACTCATAAAGCTTTCCACTTGAAACTGTAGCAGCATTTTTGCCGTTTCCAACCATCATCCAAAGAACATCACTCATAAATAGTTTTTGGATTGTTTCGATGTGATTAAGATATCCATATTCTGTAACATAAGATTCGATCTTTAAATTGCGAATTAGATTTTGATTTTCTTGTCTCAATAAACCCACGAATGAAATTCTTATATTCTCGCCGATTGCAGGATTTTCAATTAGTAATTTTTTAAAGGCTCTGAGAAAATACTTAGGAGTAATAAACTCGTAAAAGATTCCTGCATAAGTAATCAACATTTTATCATTCGGTTTATCAATTTTATTTACTTTTTCAAAATCCTTCGGATCATAGCCATGAGGAATGATGAATACATCATCAAAAGATAAAAATTTATAATCGTTAATTATCTTTTCTTTTATTCTTCGGTTGGTTACAATAATCTTATCAGCAGCTTTTAAAGCTTTGTATTCTTTCTTTTTATGTAAAATTTTATGAAAAGGCGTTATATAGAATGAAAATTGATTATCCACCCATAGATCTCTATAATCCAGTATTAACGGTATATTATATTTCTTTTTTATATTACCAAATACATCAAACAAGCTGAAAGGCGGACCTGAAATAAATATTGCATCGAACTTTTCTGATTCTAACAAGTGTAAACATTTTTCATAAGCTGATCTTGCCCAGGCTATTTTATTGTCGGGGATAAAAAATATCTGACTTAGTCTGTTAAATATTTTACGAACAAACTCACGCGGTAATTTTAACGTACCAAATCCTGCTAGAAGCGAATTGGGTTCTCTACCTCCGATTCGGATTACTCGCACTCCGGTTTCATCTAATTCTTTCTTTAATGATTGATCATGCGCGTAGTATCCAACTTCGCTGGTGGTAAGAACAGTTGGCTCCCAGTTGTAATTTTTTAAGTACTTAACAAATTTAAGAGTGCGCTGAACGCCGCTTAAACCCATCGGCGGGAAATAGTAAGCTATAACAAGAACTTTATGCATAAATAATTAACTGCCCCTTATATTTATCTCCGTACCTGATAGTTAGGTGCTTCTTCTGTAATGATAACATCATGCGGATGGTTTTCCTGTAAGCCTGCAAAAGAAACTTTAACAAACGTAGTATTGGTTCTAAGTTTTTCAATGTTCTTAGCACCGCAATATCCCATTGCCGCACGTAAACCACCAACCAATTGATAAATTGTATCACCCAATGGTCCTTTATACGGAACTCTTCCTTCAACGCCTTCGGGTACCAACTTAGCAATATCATCTTCCACATCCTGGAAATATCTATCTTTGCTGCCCTCTTTCATCGCACTAATACTTCCCATTCCGCGATAAGATTTAAAACTTCTGCCCTCGTAAAGAATTTTTTCGCCAGGACTTTCTTCTACTCCTGCAAATAAGCCACCAATCATAACAGAATGTGCTCCCGCAGCAATCGCCTTGGGAATATCACCTGTTTGCTTAATGCCACCATCTGCTATTATCGGTATACCCTTTTTCTTTGCAGCTTGGAATGCATTTTTAACTGCAGAAATTTGTGGAATTCCAACCCCGGCAATTACGCGTGTTGTACAAATTGAGCCCGGTCCAATACCAACTTTAATAGCATCAACACCACAATTTATTAAATCAAGTGATGCTTCGTAAGTTCCTACATTACCAGCAATTAACTGTATATATTTAAATTTTTTTCTTGCTATACTGATAACTTTTAAAACACCAGTTGAATGACCGTGTGCAGTATCTATTACAATAGCATCTGCTCCAATTTCCGTCAACGCAGCAATTCTTTCGAAAGTATCTTTGCCTACCCCTACTGCTGCTCCCACTCTGAGTCTGCCGTGCTGATCCTTGCAAGCATTCGGATGTTTCTTCTTTTTCATTATATCCTTAAAAGTTATCAACCCTTTAAGCTTGCCTCTTTTATCAACCACAGGAAGTTTTTCAATTTTATACTTTTGAAGGATTTTTTCCGCTTTTTCAAGAGTAGTCCCAACAGGTGCGGTAACCAAATTCTCGTTAGTCATCAACTGAGACACTTTTAATTTAGCATTGGGTTCGAACCGTAAATCTCTGTTAGTTAAAATTCCAACCAATTTTTTTGAATTATCAACAACAGGAATACCAGAAATACTATATTTTTTCATAAGATCTAAAGCATCACCAATCTTCTTTTCAGGTGAAAGAGTTACAGGGTTCTGAATCATTCCGCTTTCAGATCTTTTAACTCTATCGACTTCTTCACATTGTTTTTCTATTGACATATTTTTATGTAGTATTCCAATTCCGCCTTCCCTTGCCAGTGCAACAGCTAAATCAGATTCTGTGACTGTATCCATTGCAGCGGATACAATTGGAATATTGAGTTTTATTTCAGGTGTAAGAAAAGTAGTAAGATCAACTTCGCGCGGCAGTACCGATGATTTTGCCGGCACAAGCAGTACATCATCAAAAGTTAGAGCTTCTTCTATTTTTGTTTTTTCATTCATATTAATTTTTTCAATTACTAATCAAATGCCTGAATTCCTGTAATGTCTTCCCCTAAAATAAGAGTGTGCATTTCATGTGTTCCTTCATAGGTTTTTACTGACTCCAAATTCGCTGCATGCCGCATAACCGGATATTCATCTAAAATACCGTTTGCTCCATGAATTTCTCTTGCAATGTGAGCAATCTCTAGGGCTTTTTCACAATTATTCCTTTTAGCCATAGATACATGGACATGCTTTGACTCGCCTTTATCCATCATTCTGCCGAGCTGCATATTAAGAAGTTGAGCCTTTGTAATCTCCGTTAACATATAGACAAGTTTTTCTTGTGTAATTTGGTACCCTGCAATTGGTTTGCTAAACTGTTTCCTGCTTTTGGCGTAATTTAAAGCAGAATCATAACAAGCCATCATAGCTCCAACAACGCCCCAAGCTATTCCAAATCTTGCCTGGTTCAAACACATTAGAGCATTTTTTAATCCTTCAGTTTGAGGAAGAAGATTTTCATCCGGTAGAAAAACATTATCAAATATTAACTCTGATGTTACAGATGCGCGCAGTGAATGTTTTCCTTTCATTTCAGGAGCAGAAAAACCTTTCATTCCTTTTTCAACTAAAAATCCTCTTACCTTTCCATCCAGCTTTGCCCATACAACAGCAACATCGGCTATGGTACCATTTGTAATCCACATCTTTGCACCATTTAAGAGAAATCCGCCATCAACTCTTTCAGCTTTTGTAATCATTCCCGATGGATTGGAACCATAATCAGGTTCTGTCAATCCGTAGCAGCCAATTTTTTCTCCGCTTGCTAATTGCGGAAGCCAGTGATCCTTCTGCTCTTCACTTCCAAACATATATATGGGATACATAACAAGTGAACTTTGCACCGATACAAAACTTCTAATTCCGCTGTCTCCCCTTTCCAATTCCTGAGTGATTAATCCGTAAGAGACATAATTGAGCCCTGCACAGCCATACTTTTCTGGAAGGGTATTTCCAAGCAACCCAAGTTCCGCCATTTTCGTAACCAAATGTGCAGGGAAAGTTGATTCCCTATTATGTTTTTCAATAATTGGAATCACTTCATTCGAAACAAACTCTCTAACAGTATCGCGGATCATTATTTCCTCTGAAGATAGAAGAGACTCAACGCTATAGTAATCCACACCTTTGAATTTATTCATTTAATCCTTGTGAAGCATAAAAATTTAATTTTCAAATCTATTAAAAGACCGTTTGAGAAGCAATTAAAATGGGTAAGTGATTGTTATTCGAAGCTATTAAATGATAGAAAAAGATATTCCTTGTTTTATTTGGATATTTATCAAATCTTGTATATGAAATTGTGAAAAATTCTTTAATAAAATACCAAAGTAATATCAGCAGAATAACTCTTTTAAGTTATCTCCTGATTTTTGTCCTGAATATTTTTCATGTTCATAAAATTGATTTTAAACGTTATTCAAACAACCAGTTTGTTAATGGATCCGAATTACAAACATTTGTTTATTCAATTGAAAACAGATGTATTGTTCAGCAAAATTTTAATTCAATTCATTCGTTTGTAATTTCAAATTCAGTCAATATTGTTTCCAATCAACAGAAAGAATTTAACTTAATTTTTAAGTATGATGATTTCAGCATAAATTGCTCCATTCAATCTCAAAATCACCTCAGAGCTCCTCCTTTATTTTCCTGACTATTTTTCTGAATAAGATAATACCCATTCTTGATTAGGCTTTTATTCAGAGAGTTTAATTAATCTTATAAAAGTTAGGGAAAAATATATGAAAATTGTCCTTGCAATAGCGTATTTCTTGATTATAAGTAACTTTATTACAGCTCAAACAAGTGTTAATCCTGATATTAGTGCTATTGGTGAATTTAATATGTTTACAAATTTTGTAAAAGGAACTCCCGAATACGGAAAGTTAAATTTTGATATCCCCAATGCAGAAATTTATGTAGAAGGTTATCTTAATCCGTACGCAAGAGCTACTTTTAATATTGCTTTTCATGAAGGTGAATTTCATGGCGAAGAGATTTTTGCACAAGTAGTAAGAGGGTTGCCTTTAGACATTCAAATAAAAGCAGGAAAATACCTTTTAGGATTCGGAAACATCAATACAGTACACCCGCATGCCTGGGCTTTCATTAACCGACCATTATTTCAACAAATATATTTTGGAGATGAAGGCTTTAATGATATTGGTTTTGATTTGAGCTTTATTCTTCCAACGGGTAATATTTTTACAACGCTTGATCTTGGAGTCTTTAAAGGTGATGCACTTTCAGTAAATCACTCACATGAGCATGAACACGAGCATGAAAATGAGGAAACTCATTACGAAATGGATAGAGGAAACAGCCCGATCTTTGTCGGGAGGCTTGCTTCATTTGTTTCTCTAGATGATTTCAACAATATTGAGATTGGAGTAAATGGATCCTACGGTGTGCACAACAAAGTAGATTTCGTGACTGAAATTGATTCAAATGCCGTCCCTGATAACAGAGCATTAAAGTATTTCTACAGCGGAATAGATTTAAAGTATAAATATAGACCTGATTCATACACAGCTCTTACCGTGCAAGGAGAAGCTTTATGGAACTATCGAGATGTATTGAGAAAAAATGAACTTGATTTAGATTCTGAAGAACAAATAAATACTTTCGGAGCATTCATTTATTTTGATTATAGATTTAACAGAATTTTTAGCATTGGATTAAAGTATGATTTCACGTATGGTTTAATTGGTGACGAGCTAAACTTCAACACACTTGCAAATGACGACATAAACAAAACAACGGGATTAGAAGGATGGTTGGGATATTACCCAATAGAAGAAACACTAGCACTCAGACTGGGTGTTCAGCATCTAATGTTCAACTATTCCGGTGGAGCTGAGAGAGATGATGAGACAACTATAAATCTTCAATTAATTTTCTCTTTGGGTCCCCATAAAGCGCATCCATTCTAAAGAAACAGGAGTCAGTAATGTTAAAAAATACAATAATATTTCTTCTAACCTTTATATCACCAGCAGTTTCACAGGTTAAAGTTGTAACTACTACAACGGTTATATACGATTTAGTTAAAAATATTGGTGGTGATAAAGTAGAAGTTGAATATCTATCACGAGGCGACCAGGATGTTCATTTTCTGGAAATTCTGCCAAGCTATATGCTGAAACTTCGCAATGCAGATATATTCTTTCAAATTGGATTGCAGCTTGAAATGTGGGCACCTCAAATAATAGATGGATCAAGAAATTCAGATCTAAGAATAGTATACCTGTCGGATGAAATAAGTCCAAAGGAAGTACCAACAACAAAAATAGATGCGAGCATGGGCGATGTTCATCCCAACGGCAATCCTCACTACTGGCTTGATCCATATAATGCTAGGATTATGATAAATGAAATTTATAATGAACTTTCACGTCAATCACCCGATAATGATTCATACTTTAAATCAAATATGGATAACTATTTAGCAGAATTAAACAAGAAAATTTCAGAATGGGAGTCAAAGATTTCTCAACTCAAACAGAAAGAGATTGTCTTTTTTCATTCGGCTTGGGTTTATTTTGCAGATAGATTTGGAATTAATATCGCAGGATATATTGAACCCAAACCGGGTATCCCGCCTACTCCTTCACATAACGCCAATATAATTAAGCTAATTCAAAGAAAGAATATTAAGTTAATTGTAATGGATGTTTTCTTCAGCGATAGCGCACCTGAGCAGATTGCAGGCGTAACCGGAGCAAAAGTTTTAAAAATTCCCACGCAGGTTTACGGATTAAAAAACATAACTTCATACATCGAATTGATTGATAACATGATAAACCAAATCAGCAGCAATGGATAAAATTTTAAATAATACTTTGATAGAATTTAAAGAGGTATCTATTGGATATGCTAAAACAGTTCTGCACAAAAATATTAATATTAAAATTGATCAGAATGATTTTATAGGATTAGTCGGACCAAACGGATCAGGAAAAACTACATTTCTTAAAACTTTACTTGGAAGTATAAAACCTATTTCAGGAGTAATTGAAAAAAAAGAAATATTATTTGGTTATGTACCGCAAAGGGATACTGTACAGCCGCTGCTCCCTTACACCGTGAAAGATGTTGTAATGATGGGGAGATATTCCTTGATGGGAATTTTTAAATTACCTTCAAAGAAAGACGAGCAAATAGTTGATACTAGTCTGCAAAAAGTTGGAATATCAGAATTAAGAAATCTTAATTACAACAGCCTTTCGGGGGGACAACGCCAACGAACTTTAATTGCTCGTGCACTTGCAGTTGAGCCACAAGTTTTAATTCTCGATGAACCAACAAATGGAATGGATACGCCGTCTCACTATTCCCTGCTAAATTTAATTTCTGAATTGCATAATAAAAGTAACCTGACTGTATTACTAGTAAGCCATCTCTTAAGTGATGTCGCCAATCTTGTTAAAAAATTAATATTATTTGAGACCGGAAGATTTCAAAGTGGCACAATTGAGGAAATGCTATCAGAAAAAAATTTAGGGCAAACATATTCCGCTAATATTGAGGTTAAAGAAATTAACGGCAAATACCATATCGTATCCAGGCACAGCGAGTAGAAATATTGGAAACAGTAAATATTTTATTAGAACTATTCCCCTTTGCCATACTAGGCAGCGTTGTTGCAGGTATAATCTGCAGTTTTTTGGGAGTATTTGTAGTATCTCAGCGTGCAGTATTTCTGGGTGCCGCACTTACACAAGCTGCAATCGCTGGTGTATCTTTTGCATTTCTTCATCTGATTAATTTAGAAGAATTAATAGCGTCGCTATTTGGCATTAATGTGATTGAAGACTCATTCCTTCATCATTTTGAGCATACCTTCTTCTCACTACTTTTTGCAGTTATTGCAGTGTTAATTTTTTCTCAAAGCTACAGACAAAAACTCCTTACAAAAGATAGTTTACTTGGAATTATATTTGTCATCGCAATTGCACTTCGTATAATTTTTATACAGAAAAGTCCGACTGCTGAAGTCGCAGAAATTGAATCTATTTTAAAGGGTGATATTCTTTTTATAGGTACCCAGGAATTTTACACACTCTTAATTATACTCATAATAATTTTGCTGATTTTTTCTCTATTCAGTAAGCAGTTGAAATTTGTTACCTTCGATGCTGATACTGCTTCAGCACATGGTATCAATGACAGATTTTGGATTCTATTATTCTATTTAACAGTTGGAATTGGAATTTCTTTAACTACAAGATTTGTTGGTGATGTTTTTACATTTGCTTTTTTAATTTTACCTGCTTCTACTGCAATTTTGATAGCTAAACGAGTAATTCATATAATCATATATTCAATATTTATTGGAGCAATAATTCCTCCATTAGCAATTTATTTTGCTTTTGTGCTGGATATTTCAAGTGGTCCAACAGCTGTGGTAGCAGCTTTTCTTGTGTTTATCATTGTATTTTTCTATAAAAAAGTTAGGTCTTAGTTTAGTTTTAATATTGTCAGGAAAGTAGTATTTTTGCATTCAATTTATTCAGCTCGGAGAGGTGGGTGAGTGGCTGAAACCAACGGTTTGCTAAACCGTCATACTGGGAAACTGGTATCGCGGGTTCGAATCCCGCCCTCTCCGCCAACTTACGTTAAGACTTCAGTCGGCAGACTACAATTCGCCAAGGCTTTGTAGAGCTTTGCTCTATTTTATTCTATGCAATGTTTTCAAAGGTTTTTTATTTCGATGAATTATATTTAAAGAAAAAAATTTTATAAAATAATATTCAAGATAAGTAGCTGCTCGTTTCTACCCTTGTAATTAAATTCACAATACTTAAATTAAACGCGATATTAAAAATTTCTTAAAAGTGTATCATTCAGTATTACATTAATCAATTTACTTATTTATTAGAAATGGATATTAAATGTCTGAAGAAAAAATCAGGTTAAAAGAATTTCCACAAACATTTTGGGTAGCAAACACTTTAGAAATTTTTGAACGGATGGCCTGGTATGGCTTTTTCGCTGTTTCATCATTGTATATTACAGGAACTGTAAGTTCAGGAGGACTAGGTTTTACAGATGAAGATCGTGGTGTACTGCAGGGAGTCGTCACATTCTTTTTATACCTTTTCCCCGTTGTAACAGGAGCTCTGGCAGATAGATACGGTTTTAAAAGAATGCTAACTGCTGCTTTTATTGTTTTAATTCCATCATATTATTTATTAGGACAGTTAAAAACGTTTCCGACATTTTTTCTTGCTTTTATGTTAGTCGCTCTTGGTGCAGCTATGTTCAAGCCAGTAATAATTGGAACAGTATCAAAAACAACTAACGATAAAACCTCTTCCCTCGGATTCGGACTTTTTTATATGATGGTAAACATTGGTGGATTTGTTGGACCGATTATAGCCGGAATTGTCAGAGGCTGGTCGTGGGAGTATGTTTTCATTGCTTCGGCTTGCTGGATATTTGTAAACCTGATTATTGTACTAGTATTCTTTAAAGAACCTCCAACGAAAGGCAATCAGTCTGATGTAAGATCGCTTAAAAAAGTTCTGCAGGATATGGTTGAAGTTCTCGGAAACGGAAGATTTTTTCTTTTTGTTTTTGGGTTGTTAGCCGTACTAGTTTTGGGATCAAAATTTACTTCCGATGGTTCTTTTGATTGGGGAGATATAACATTAGTGGCAATTGTCTGGACTGCTTTAAATTTTATTTACGATCTTTTTATTCGTAAAACAAATAAAGGAAAAAATAATCATTGGATTACTTCGCCAATGAGGTTAGGCGATTGGAAATTCGGTCTGTTTCTTCTTTTAATGTCAGGTTTCTGGACGAGCTTCAATCAAATATTTTACACTCTACCTCTGCATATTCGTGATTTTACAGACACAACAGATTTGATGAATGTGATTGGCGGTTTGATGAGTTTTATTGGATTGGAAACTTCAATTGAAGCAGTTAAAAATTCTATGGCAATTCCCGGGCAGGTTAATCCTGAATACATAATAAATATTAACGCAGGTGCAATTATTTTCTTCCAGGTTTTTGTTTCTTATATAGTAACAAGGCTGAAACCTTTCACAACAATTTTCTGGGGAGTAATGATTACGGTTGTGAGCTTTACAATTCTAATTTTCGGAACACTAGGCTGGATAGTAGTTGCAGGCATTCTAGTATTTTCATTTGGGGAAATGATGGCAAGCCCAAAATCCAAAGAATACACAGGTAAAATTGCACCGCCAAACAAAGTGGCACTTTACATGGGTTATTTCTACTGGTGTGTGGCACTCGGAAACTTATTCGGTGGTATTTTATCCGGACAACTTTATGCTGCGTTTGCCAGAGATATGCAAAGACCTGACATTATGTGGTTGATTTTTGCTCTTCTTGCTTTAGTTTCTGCATTATTAATTTTATCATACGACAGACTAGTAATAAAAAAGAATTAGAATTTATACCAATCTATTGCTTTAAATCTAATTCTATAACTTAAATTAAAGTCCATCTAGTCTATTCGTATTAGAAATTTCGTGTGTTTCATATCGATTTTACCGCACCAACATAACGACTACAAACTTTCATATCCCTTTGTATTTTTTAGTTTTATTGGCAAAATTTAGATTGAAAAAAGGGATTATTATATGAAAATAAGTGATAATTCGATGTTTTTTCCTGTTCTGATCAATCTAGCCAAATATCCCTGCCTTGTTATAGGCGGGGGAACTGTTGCTTACAGAAAAGTAACAACCCTTCAAAATTTTAAGGCAAAGGTAACAGTAGTTTCCCCAAAAATCTGCAAACCATTGAAAGAACTAGCAAAAAAAAATAAAATTAAATTCATAAAAAAATCTTATCATAAAATTCATCTCAAAAATTTTGAAGTAATTTTTTGTGCTACAAACAATTATAAAATAAATTTAAGTGTTTACGAAGATTGTAAGGCTGAAAAAAAATTACTAAACGTAGCAGATGTTCCTGAACTTTGTGATTTTATTTTACCAGCAATTGTAAAGAGGGGGGATTTAACTATTTCGGTTTCATCACAGGGTAAAGCCCCATTTTACATAAGTGAAGTCAAAAACAAATTGAATCATGTTTTTCCATCATACTATGCAGACATAGTTGATATTGCTGGGGATTTCAGAGCAAAAGTAATTGCTAACAAAAAAATGAATTCTCCCAAGAAAAAAAATGAGGCGTTCAATAAATTTTTTGAGATCAACTGGAAAAAAGTATTGGAACAAAATGGTAAGAAAAAAACATGTCAGTACCTGAGAGAAATTATAAAAGAATTATGAAAAATAAATCTGGAAATATATTTTTGATTGGAGCTGGACCAGGCGACAAGGGTTTAATAACCCTAAATGCATTGGATAAACTTAAAATTGCAGATGTTGTTGTTTATGATCGACTAATAAACGATGAACTGCTAACTTTTTGCAAAGACGATTGTGAAAAAATCTTTGTTGGTAAGGAGTCGGGCTATCATCCTATCGAACAGGAAAAAATAACTGAGATATTAATTAACAAATCCAAACAAGGAAAAACCGTAATCAGATTAAAAGGCGGTAATCCTTTTATTTTCGGAAGAGGATCAGAAGAAGCGCTTGAATTGAAGAAAGAAGGAATTAATTTTGAAATAATTCCCGGCATAACTTCAGGACTTGCTGCACCTGTTTACTGTGGAATTCCAATTACACAACGGGGAGTAATAACACAGTGTGTTTTCATCACCGCACACGAATGTCCTGATAAACCCGGCACACAGGTGGAGTGGGAAAAACTGGCAAAGTTAAAAAACACATCACTAATTATTTATATGGGTGCTTCTAGAATTGAAACTATCAGCAAAACACTGATTAAGTATGGAATGGACCCATCAACACCTGCAGCAGCGATTGAAAATGCAACACTTCCTGTTCAGCGAACACTAACTGCAAGGATTGATAAAATTGCAGATAAATTTAAAGAAGAAAATTTTCATGCACCTGTTATCATAATGATCAGTCCTACAATTTCATTACGAAAAGATATATGCTGGTTTGAGAAAAAACCACTATTCAACAGACGAATTATTATTGCTGGTTCAGTTGAACAGAGATCATATTATTATAATTTACTTTCGGAATTAGGTGCTGATATTTTTTACTTGCCAGTAATGAAAATTAAAATCAAAAAAGAGAAATTTAATTTGCAAAATCGGTTTAGAAAAAGTGATTTCGAATGGATACTTTTTACAAACGAATTGGCTGTCAAATACTTTTTTGATATAGTAAAAAGAGAAAATCTGGATTCGCGAATCTTCAGCGAGAGGAGAATCGCAACAATTGGCAACCGAACCGCTGACATTCTAAAATCATTTAACCTGATTCCTGATTTTGATTTACCTGAATTTGAAACTGATCGATTTCAGAATAATTTTATCAAAAAGCAGCAAATTGCAGGCAAAAAGATTTTAAGGATTCAAAATGAGGGACCTTTTGATAAAATACAGCAGTATCTTATTAATTCAAATGTAACTGTTGAAGAACTGAATGTGTATAATGTATTTGAGAATGCATTAGAAGCCGATTTAATCACAAAACTAGATGAGAGAAAGTCAGACATATTTATTTTCAGTGATCCCTTAAGTATTGACCATCTTTTTAATGAGTTGGGTACAGATAAAGCATCCGAAATTTTATTAAGAAGTAAATCAATAATAGTTGATCCTGCTACACCTGAGGTTCTGTTGGAAGAAAAGTTTGATCAATTCCATATTTCTACCCAATATATGGGTAGTAATTTGCAGGAATTTGTTACTAAACTAAATTAATTATTAATTTGGTATCAATAATTAAATTTAAACGATCATGGAAATTATATACGAGCTTTTAAGATTCTTTCACGTCATTAGTTTTGTGTTTATGTGCGTTCTTTTATTTAATCTTATTGTTGCTAACGAACGTGTGCTTATTGGGCTTTCATTCAATTATGAAGCAGACAGGCATTTAGAAAGTATAATAAAAAATGGATTTAATTGGTGTTACATATTTCAATCTGGCATATTTATTACAGGATTACTTTTATTGATTACCGGTAGTTTAGGAATTGAAGGGCTTTGGACCGATTGGTTAGTAATCACAAAAACGATAATTCTGATAATTCTTATGGGTGCTATAACATATGTACAATTCGTATTGCAACCAAAAATCCAATCTTTTCTTGCTGATCTTTCCACTGGTTCGGAGATTCCGGATAGTCTTGTTTTAAAATTAAAACCCTATCGGATTATAAGAAAATGGATGACTTCCTTCTATCTCTTTTTTATTATAACTGCAATAGTATTAGGTATACAGGTTTATGCAACGTTTAATCCTGTGCTTACAATAATTTTGATAAGCATTGCTGCCTTATTTTCAATAATGGCAGATAAGATTTTGTTGCGGTTGGGTTGGATCTAAGTCTCAAAAGGGATGACATAAGTCTTAACTTCTTTAACACCATCTAAATCTTTTATAAGCTTAGTCAAGTTTTTAGAAAGCTTTTTTTCTGCGGATAAGGATGATTCAACACTCACAAGGACAACGCCATCTTTGCATTTAACATTCGCATCAGGAAATTTATTTACTATTACTGAATAAGCATTTGCAGCAATGAGCATATCTTTCAATTTACTTTTCGATTCTTCGGTAGTCTGAAAACACGAACGCTTAGAAATATTGTAAAGCAATTCAACCGCACCTTCCACCTGCAGACAATCCACATGTAAAACAACATCATACAAATAAGGGGTTCTTGTATCTATTCCATAAAGATACATACTCCATTTTCTTCTTGCTTCATCAAGGTCCTCCAGGAGTTTTTTTGCTTCCTCTTGAGAAACATTTTCACGCTTCATTACAACTTTAATTCTGTACTCAAGATCAGCAGTAATTCTTACTTTAAATACATTTGATAGTCCAGTGGTAAAAAAATGTCCAGCCATTCCATGATATACAATATTATCCCTCTGCAGATATTCCAAAAATGTTTTACGAATAAATGCGATATATTTCTTTTTTCCGTGCTTCAGGTGGTCCAGAAATGATGGCGCATTTTGAATTGCCTGAGTGAGAGCCACTTCTGGAATATTAAAATCTTTTGATGCTTTTAGAAGAATTTCCCGCGAGACACATTCGTAACCCAATTTTTCAGCGAGTTTTTCTGCAATCTTCATTCCCCTGCTGTAAGAACCTCTTGAAATTGTTATTATACCCAATATTGACTCCTTATAGAAGAAATTTGTTTAATACTACCAATTCATAACCTTTCAGGAAGCAGAAACAGAGTTGTTGGAATAATTTTTTGCGGCGTCTAATAATTCTTTTAATTTTCTTTTTGAAACTGGAGTAGTTTGAAAACAGGGACGTTTTGCTACATCACAAATAATTTCGACGGCACCGTCTGCATTTATACAATCTATATGCAGAACAAGGTCGTATAGTTCCGTTATATTTGTATCCATTCCGTACAAGTACATACTCCACTTTCTTCTTTCAATATCTATTTTATATAAAAGTTTTCTCGCTTCTTCTTCGGAAATATTTTCTCTCTCCATTAATACTTTTACTCTATAATCCATATTTGCGATAATTCTAACTTTTAGAATATTTGGAATCTCTCTTGTAAAAAAATGACCAGCATAACCGTGATAAACGACATTATCTTTTTTAATATGTTCTAAAAAAGCATGACGGATGAAAGCAACATATCTCTTTTTTCCGTCTTTAACGTGGTCAAAAATAGAGGGGGCATCCTGAATAGCATGTAAAAGTTCTGCCTCAGGTACATTAAAATCTTTAGAAGCTTTCAATAATATTTCTCTGGAAATACATTCATATTCCAACTTCTCTGCTACCTTTTGAGCTATTTCCACTCCCCTGCTGTATGAGCCTCTGGAAATTGTAATTATTCCCATTTCAACCTCCTTAATTTTGGAGTATCAGCATAATAGAAAAGTATTATAAACTTATTTACGAATACAAATAATTTCTAAATTATTATCAATTTGATATCAAGTGCAGTATTGTTTCCCGCTTACTAAGGGAATTTTTAATAGGATTAAAATTCCACTCTGTTAAAATAAAGAAAATTCTATTTAGCGTTTACAAAATTACTTTCATTATAAAATATTCTTCTGTCAAAATCAAATAAAATGATCATTCACAATATTTTGAATTAACATTAGTCAATTTTTAACAACATTATGATTACGAACTTCTTTATATCTTTGTTATTTTTTCAATTAATAACAATTTTTTATTATAAGGAAAATTGTAATATGATCATTAACACCCTTAGCATGATTTTATCTCCGTTAATTAATTCTTAAAAATTATTACTATCAAATGTTGTTTTTAACTTATTCAAAAAAGAGCTTTAATAAGTGAAAATGAATTGTTCAAATAACAAATATTTGATTTTCAAAAAAATGGAAATTCTCTCAACTTTGCATTATTAGCGGAGTTCAAAATTAATAAGGGGATTTAATTGATGTTAAAAAACAAACTGAATACTCAAATATCATTTTCACTTGTAATTCTATTCGTTTTATTCATTTTTTTGGTCCCGTCTGTTTTAGCCTCTGATTCTCAAGTTACTTCCTCTTCCTCAATACAGTCTATGTGGTGGTATTATCCACTTGTATTATTTATACTTTCTTTTTTTTTAGGAGTCTTTGCTGTATTAGCTGGTGTAGGTGGTGGTGTATTATATGTTCCTATTGTAAGCGGATTTCTTCCCTTTCATCTTGATTTTGTCCGCGGTGCCGGATTAATTGTAGCACTTGCGGGTGCACTTGCTGCAGGTCCGGGATTGTTACGTGCTGGTATGGCAAATCTTAGGTTAGCCATCCCGATGGCTTTAATTGCCTCTACCTGTGCAATCATTGGAGCAATGATTGGACTTGCATTACCCACAAACATTGTTCAGACCTTGCTTGGTGCAACGATACTTGGAATTGTTGTACTCATGCTTCGTGCAAAAAAATCTGTCTTTCCAAACGTTCCGAAACCTGATGCACTTTCTCAATCATTAAAAATAATGGGAGTGTATCATGAACCTACTCTTGATAAAAACATAAACTGGCAGATTCACAGAACTCCAATAGGATTAGCACTATTTGTAATAATTGGTGTAATGGCTGGCATGTTCGGCCTGGGTGCAGGTTGGGCAAATGTACCTGTATTGAATTTAGTTTTGGGTGCACCGATCAAAATTTCGGTAGCAACAAGTAAATTTCTTTTATCAATTACCGATACTTCTGCTGCATGGATTTACCTAAATAATGGAGCCGTATTGCCATTAATGGTAGTTCCCTCTGTGGTTGGAATTATGTTAGGATCATTCATAGGTGTAAGGATACTTGGATTTACTAAACCAACTGTAATAAGAATTTTGGTTATTGTGGTTCTTACGATTGCCGGTGCTAAAGCATTCTTAAAAGGATTAGGAATTGGATAAAAATGGTAACATTAAAACCAAAAGCATCTGAAGAACAACTATTATACGCTAAAATTTTAAATGCAGGAATGCTCATTGGACTTACCGGGCTGATTTCAACATTTGTATTATATGCTACGGGTGTGTTAGCTCCTTTAATTCCTCTTGAAGATGTTTCAGCTTACTGGGAAATATCCGTGCACGATTATTTAGTTGAAAGCGGTATTAGTGCCGGATGGGCTTGGATTAATAATTTAGGTTATGGTGATATGCTAAACTATTTGCCAATAGCTTTTTTATCTTTACTCACAATAGTCTGCTATTTAGCTATCCTGCCAGGATTATTAAGGAAAAAAGATATGCCTTACATATTAATTTGTATTCTTGAAATAATTGTTTTAGCAGTAGCTGCTTCTGGAATATTGGGCACGGGTGGGCATTAGTAGCTATTTTTTATATTAGTAGTATTTTCCCGAACAAAAACTGTTATTTCCAAATTGAAGCTTTAATTAGATAGATGGATTACTAATTTAAAGTTATATTCATACCCATTAAAGGCCATAACAGAACAATAGTTAATCCTAATACGATCAATAAAATTATACTTGCCGGAATGCCACATTTAAAAAATTCGCCTGAAGTAAATTGTCTTGAATCGTAGGCTATTGCATTTGGGGCTGCACCAACAAGTAGTAGGAATGGCATACCGGCAACAACCAGGGAAGAAAATAAAATTACTTCAGATGACACACCTAAATAAGGAGCAATAACCAATGCTACAGGAAGTGTTATTGCAATCGCCGCTACGTTCATTATAAAATTGGTCATCAATAATACCAAGACAGAGATAGCCATAATAAAAATAAACCAGTGTGCATCCTGAAAAAACACAAGCCATTTTATAGCCAGCCATTCGGCGGCTCCTGTTTCCCACAAACAAAAGCCAATACTCATAGCACCTGCAAAAAGTAAAATAATGTTCCACGGCAGTGCTTCAAGATCATTAAGATCTAGAACTTTAAAAATAAAAAATAGAATTGAAGACACTAAGATTATTGCAGTTTTATTTATCGGTTGAAGAAAGGGAACAAATTGGATTAAAGACATTGTTACAATACATCCAATAATAATAACAAGAGCAAGAATCTCAGGTTTACTTATCGGTCCTAATTCATAAGCAAGAGTTTTTGCTTTTTGCCTTAGCCCAGGTATAACTTTCTTTTCCGGTTTGAAAAATACCATTATAAATCCCCAAAGAATAAATACCATAATCCAGCCAATTGGAAACATAAAATAACTTAATTCAAAAAATGAAATGTTTTTGCCTGTTATATCGCTGAAAAAACTAAATGCTACAGCACCACGTGCAGCACCCAATAATGTTACTATACTTCCGGCACCAGCCACGTAAGCCATTCCAATAAAAAGACCTTTACCAAATTTAGTCTGCTTATCCCCTTCACCATAAAGATTATAAATAGCTAAAAGCAACGGATAAATTGTTGCTGCAACTGCTGTGTGTGCCATAAAATGTGTTAACACGGCAGTTACTAGAAAAACACCGAGATAAATCATACTTGTCTTTTCGCCAACAATGGTCAGCATTTTGTAAGCAAGTCTTTTTGTTAAACCGGTCTTCGTAAATACCAGGCCTATCATTATAGAAGCAAAAATGAACATTACAGAAGGATCCATAAAATCATTAAAAGCAGATTTTGCAGGTCTGATTAAGAAGAGAACTTGCAGTACACCAATTGACAGACTTGTAATTCCAATTGGTACGACTTCGAACAACCACCAGGTACCAGCCAAAAGAAAAACTGCGAGTGCCCCTTTTCCCTCTCGCGTTAGAATAAAATGTTTTCCGGCCGGATCTACTGCATCTGGCAGGGGCGGCGCATAATAAACCACTGCAAAAAGTATAATCCCAACGAACATAAAGAAGATTCGTTTCCAGTCAACCTTACCGTCAGAAGACTCGTTATTCAAGCAGTATCCCCTATATTATGACTAATAACTAATTAGGTTAAATCAGAAATAGTTAAAAGTACAAAACCGATATTACTTAATTTTCTTTTCAGAACAGGTTACAATTTTATTTGCAATTTCTCTAAATACATCTGTTAGCCTTAGTATTCCAACAATATCTCTATCTCTTGTAACAAGAAGTGATTGATGTCGCCCAAGAATTAATTGATGTATAGCTACTTCTAATGAAGTATCTTCCTTTACAAATTCACCCTCTGTAGGTGTGTACATAATTGTTTTTACAATAATTTCAGATGCTTTTTTGCAGATATCATCGAGAGATTTTTCCCAAAGCTGGTGTTCTTTCAGCATTGATTTCATATAATCTTTTGTAAATCCAAATCGTGATAATGATTTTCTATCATCAAATTTTAAATATTTTGGTTCAAGTGAACGTATCACATCTAATTGGCTAAGCTTGCCAACTATTCTATTATTTTTATCCGAAACAAGAATTGCCCTGTGTTTATCTCTTGTCTGATCAAATTCTTCCTGTGCTATTTTAAGAGATTTAACAGCTTCACCTAAAGTAGCATCTTCAGATACTGTTGCATACCTTGAAAGAGGAACCATCAATTCCTTAACTGTCAACTTTTCCAAATTATCTCTCCTTCTGGTAAATAAATTTTATTTTTATTTAAACTTTTGGCAGGCAATAAAGTATCTTGCTTACCAACCTCTTTTTTTAAGAATATTATCCACTTCTGCTTTCCTAATTCTTTCCTTCTGTTCTTCAACAATTTTATAAGCATTACCTATCAGATCAATTAAATCTTCGGTGACGACTGGTTTCATAATATAATCAAAAGCACCTACTTTCATCCCCTCAATTGCAGTTTCAACAGTTGCGTTTCCTGTAAGCATAATAACCTGGGGTAAAGGTTTTAATTTTTTAATTTCCTTCAGAGTTTCAATTCCATCTTTACCTGGCATCTTCACATCTAGAAATATTACATCAAACTCCTGTTCCTTAACAAATTTAATTGCATCTATCCCATTCAGTGCTGTGGTCACTTCAAAATCCCTGAGCTCAAGCCGCTCGGCTAAAGTTTCCACAAAGTCTTTTTCATCATCAACCAGTAAGATTTTAATTTTCATATATTACTCCAAATATAAATCTATTTCGTATCTTTTTTATTTTTTTCAGCATCCTCTTCTTCATCACTATCTCTTATTTCCTTGGCGGTATCAAATTCCCCAGCTTCAGCAAATGTTGCTGCCATCATGCTGCTTTCAAATTTACTCTTGTATGCTTTTTTAATTTTTTTCATCAGCTTATCAATTTCGACCGGTTTCTCAAGGTATTCAAAGGCACCTAATTTGCGTGCTTCCTCCTCGTCCTTTTCTGAGCCATGACCCGTCAGCATAATTACCTGGACTTTAGGATAAGCCTTCCGGATTCTCCTTAGTACTTCCATACCATCAATACCCGGCATTTTAAGATCTAACACCACAACATCCGGGATGTCATCCTGTATCTTTTTTAATGCTTGTTCACCATCAAGTGCAACTTCAGAATCATGTTCCCGCATTTTGATTCTTTCCGATAAGGTTTCTACGAATTCTTGTTCGTCATCCACCAAAAGAATTTTTATTTTTTCCATTTTAGCTCTCCCTTGTTTTTAGGTGTTTGACCATTCCCTTTATTAAATAAAAAAACATTTAAAAATTTTTACTACCTGTATAACATTACATTATTTATCAATAAGTATTTTATGCATTAATTGGAAATATTATTCTTATACCCGGTATTGAGTCATCAAATTCTAAAATAGCACCTAAGGATGTTGTAATCTTGTTAAGATTCAATAATTCCTCTGAAGAAGCATCTTTAAATAAAGTAGAATTTTCAGGTAATCCACCCTCAGCATTAATACTAATTGAATATTCGTTTTTTCTTATATCAGGATTGATAACTATCATCCCACCTGCATCCAACTTTCTTAAAAAATATTCAATGCAATTATATAATGCCATCTGTAAATAAAAAGGATTTGTAATTACTTTAACCGATTGTCCAGAAGGTTGAGTATGGAGTTTTATATTTTTTATCCGCCCAAACCGTTCCGTTAAAAATATTAAATGTTCTATGAGTTCATTAAGATCTGTTTCGGTGGAACTAACGTCCGGCAGGTGTGCAAACTTGTTTAATTGGTTAATTAATTTTACACCACGTTTTTCCTGGTTTTGAATTTTTTGGATTGAAGTTTCAAATTTTTCTTTTCGAGTAAATGATTCTTCGGAAGTAATTGAAAGAATATCAGACAACAAACCTGAAATTTCTCTTATGCTGGCAAGGACATTATTTACCTCGTGTGTAACACCAGCGGTTATACGTCCGATAAATGCAATTTCCTTTTCTGTCATGATTCTTCTTGTTCTGTAATGAATTTTACTTTTGTTTGCTCTGTACGGCTTCGTGAATTTTAGCAACTAATCCACCGAAATCGCAAGGTTTAAGGACGTAATCGTAAGCACCCAAATTCATCCCTTCATTACTTTGCTCTGTAGATCCGTAGCCTGTGAGCAGAATTACGGGTATATTCAGATCCATTGCATTTATCCTCTTCATTATTTCAAGTCCACCTAAACCTGGCATCATTACATCCAAAAGAACAACATCAGGAGGTTCTTTTTCAATCATTTTTAAGGCAACTTCACCATCAGTTGCTGTTTGTGCTCGAATGTCTCTTAAACTTAATCTTTCTGCAAGAGTAGACACAAGTTCTTCTTCATCATCGACAATTAATACATTAATTTCACTCATTAATTTACTCCATGATTTTCTGTGTATTCTTTGGCAAATAAATTATGAAAGTTGATCCTTCACCTTTTTTGCTTTCCACTTTAATCTTACCTCCCATTTTTTTAATTATACCATAAGTTATCGGAAGACCTAATCCTGTTCCATATCCTTTTTTAGTTGTAAAAAAAGGTTCAAATATATGTCCTAACTCCTCCTCAGTCATACCACGTCCAAAATCTTGTATTGATATACACACGGTTTTGCTATCAACATCGCACCATGTTTTTACTGAAATCAGACCACCATCATCAACAGCAGCAAACGCATTTGCGAGAATATTAAGGAACACTTGCTGTAATTGACCTCTGTCGGAGGGAATTTGTGGAAGATTCTCAGCAAGATTTAATTCAACTTTTATATTCCTGTGGAGTGCTTCCTTTTCTAAAAATCCTATAACTTCATGAACAATTTCATTTAAATCTAAATCCTCATATTCTACCTCCATACGGCGGGCAAATCCTAACAGCCTATGAGTAATTGCACTGCATCTATCAACCGATTTCAAAATTGAATCAGTTAGTTCCATAAATTTGGATTTCTGCGAAAAATCAGAACCACCATTAATCAGGTCAACCATTAAGCCTGCTTTTTGGCTTATAATAGATAATGGATTATTGATTTCGTGCGCGACTCCAGCAGCAAGCCTACCAATTGACGAAAGTTTTTGAGAATGTTCTAACTCCCGAAAAGCCAATTCACGTTTTTCATCAGCCTCTTTAATATGGTTTACCTGCACATTTGTAAGTTTATATACTAATAATCCAATTAACAAGACACTTGCCAGATAAATAAAAAATATTTCTGTTCTGAAAGTAAACCAAGTCTTTAAAATTAAAGAACTTGGTTTTACGAGAACCAGCGTGTAATCCGGTTCAAAAAAATAGGAATAAGCAGCAAAAATTTCATTTCCATGTATATCTTCTATTTCCGAAACATAAGTTCCATGACCACCCAAAGGAACTGGCAGTAAGCAGGGTTCTAATATTTTACCGTAAAACTTTGAGTTTGTCTGAAGTACACCGCGACTATTGATTAAGAATGCATCACTCTCCGGATCAAGTTCCATCATTGAAATAATCTGATCAAATTTTTTAGTATCAATTGTTGCACGGAATATCCAGATAGGACCATCTTCAGAAAGATTGTGCGCTGAAATAGATATATGTGGAAACTTTCTATATCCCAAAAACACATCGCTAATATGTGCACCCTTAATCAAACATTCCTGAAACCAACTCTGATTTGAATAATCTTTTTCTGCAAAGGAATATGGACCAGCATAACTTATCATATTGCCTGTATTATCTATTAATGCTAAATCAATAAATCCCTCAAATTCTTTTTTAAGAACTGCAAGAATTCTGTTCATTACTCTTTGATCAGATAGTTCTTCGAACGAATAAGCAGATGTAATAAATCTTACTGTAGAAAGTCTTTCTTCCAAAAAAAGTTCAAATGAACGTTTGGTTTTATTTGTTAAAACATTTAGCGGTGTTATAATTTCGTTTCTTAGATTCTTTTGATACTGATAGTAGTTAATAGTGGCCATTAGCGAAAGGGGGATAACTGTAACAAGGATCATTAGAATAATGATGTTTCTGCGGAGTGCTCTATATCTTTCGGGAGATGTTCCTTCTTCCGGAAGCCTTAAAATATATTTAGTAACAAAATCCCCGAATTTTTTAGTTTTCATTCTTACTTTACAACATTAAATAAAAAATCTCCTGTCTTCATACCTATTTAAAAATGTAGCTGTTAAGTTCTTTACAATTTAATAAATATTGAAAAGAAAAACGCATTACTAAATATTGCTGCTTTCTTGTTCCTGTCATTCATCTTTAGATAAACTAATGCAAGTGTCCTGTAAAACATATGTGCGAGTTTTGAAAACGGTGCATACCACAATAAGCAGAACAATAAAACCATGTGGATGTAGTATAATGAGTAAGCAAGTTCAGGTATTTCAAACAACCGCATATACTGAGTAAGCAAACCGGTGAGTGCAACTCCAAAAACAAAAAATATCAGACTCCAATCGAAGTAAGTGCTTGTAATTTTATCTTTACCGTTTATTCTTCTAAAGATAACAACTACAGTTCCAACTACCATTAAAATGCCACTTATGTTTCCAAGAATTTTAATAGGAGAGAAAATTGGAATTGGTGCTTTGTAATGAAATACTATATCGGCAACAGCAGCAAGAGCCGTGGTTAAAAACGCTCCTGCAAATCCATAAAAAATAAAAAGATGTCCCCAGAATCTTGTAGAATCTTTTGAGCAAAGATTAAAGTTTTTATGAGTAAACAATTCGATTATAGTTTTAATGAAAACACTAACAAATCCTTTGCCGTTATTAGCTGGAACAGCAGTTGTTAAATTTTTCCAGAATTTTGTGAGGGCAATACCTGCAAAGGAAAAAGCTAAAATGTTTCCAACAATAAAAAGTGGGTCTACAACCGAGTGTGGAAAGAGTCTATCAAAAACAATTGTTCCTTCCCCTAGCTGCAAATAATTACCATCTAAATGAACAAAGGAAATAGCAAAAATTATTAGCGCTGGAATTAAAAGTAATAGAGCAAGATATTTAGGATTTTGAGCCAATGTGCCCATAAATTTTGGAACCGCAAAAAATTCAATGATATATGACCGAACAGCAGCCAAAACATCAGCTGGTTTTGCTCCTCTAGGGCAATAGGTTGAACAATCAGTACATCCATGGCATAACCAAACATCCGGATTTGAAATCAAAGATTCCTTTTGGCCCCAGCCTGCAGATATCATTTCTTTCCTCGGGAATGCTTTATTTTCGGGCGACAAAGAACAAACAACCGAACAAGTCGCGCATTGAAAACATTTTTTTAAGGAATCTCCGCCATGTTTTTTCAGATATTTTATAAAATCTACATCGGGCTGAATTAATGTTCTTTCGTTCACGGTAAAATCCTCTTATTTTTTTAATAACTCACTTTTAATTTTAACCGTTTTTTCTCCGAATAAAGAAAATTTTATCCAATCAAAGGCAAACTTTAAAAGTTCCTCATTATTACTTTTTATTTTATCGATTTGACTTTTTTCCAATTCAAACCTTTTTAGAAATGTTGTATTGAAAATAAAGTCTTTAAACCGATCAAGATTATACAGAGCTAAAAAATACATATCTACTTTTTGCGGTGTTAAAACCTTTCCCTGTTCAAAAAAATTGTGAAATGTTATTTCTTTAAACATTTCCCCGAAAGTATCATAAGCTTCAACTCCCTGATCTTTCATCCAGTCTTTTATTGTCCATTTTTTGCCATCTTCAAATCCTTTGCATACTTCTTCGTGCAGAATAAAAAAGAATTTTTCATCTTCGCTGTTTCCAGTTTCTTTTGGGGAAGCCTGTCCAACAGGGTACATTCTGCAAGACCAGGGTCGATTTTCGTAAACGGAACATCCTTTTTCTGTTTCAACAAAAAAGCAATGTTTTGTTTCTGTTTCTGTCATTCGCAATTGAACTGCCGGTAATTGCTGCTTCGGATCTGCAACAATTTGAGTGTACTTGTCCAAAAAATCCTGAGAATCTATCCCGAGATGATTTTTTAATCGAAGAACATCGTAAGGCGTTAAAAAAATATTCACGTCTGCACAACACTGGTTAAAACATGAGACTCCGGGATGACAAGCAAATTTAAATTCAGCATCTTCATTAAGCCGGGGATATTGTTCTAATATTGATTTTTTCAATGTTTCTAATTCATTCATTACTATTCTCCATTCATTATAACTTATAAAGTAATCCTGTCTTTAAGTGCACTTTCAGACCAAACAGGCAGTGGACCTGATTCACCTGTATCGGGATCAAAACGATGTCTATAAGATGATTTAACATTGTACTGATCCCACATGTGCTTCCATCCCCTTACATAATATGAACACTCATCGTTAAAGCAAACAAACTGCAGATTTTCTCCCCATGAAGATTCTGCAGGAGGCATCCATGGCAGCATTTCGCTTTTACAATGTGGGCATTCCGGAATTTCTTTTTTGTTTGCCATTAAATTATCCTATATGATCAATGGTGCAATTACCAAGGCAATTACAGACATTAGCTTAATTAAAATATTTAGTGATGGACCGGACGTATCTTTAAAAGGGTCGCCTACGGTATCGCCAACAACTGCTGCTTTGTGCGGATCTGATCCTTTACCACCAAATGCACCTGCTTCAATATGTTTTTTGGCATTATCCCATGCTCCACCAGCATTTGATTGAAAGATCGCCATTAAAACTCCTGTAACAGTTACTCCAACAAGTAAACCACCCAAAGCTTCTTTACTTATAAAACCAAAGACAACAGGTGTTATAATAGCAATTAATCCGGGTGCAACCATTCTTTTAATAGCAGCTGCTGTTGCAATATCAACACATTTTGCATGATCTGCTTTTGCTTTACCTTCCATTAAGCCAGGAATTGTTTTGAACTGCCTGCGTACTTCTTCTATCATATCGAATGCTGCTTCGCCAACAGCTCGCATCGCCAAAGAACTGAATAGAAACGGCAAAATACCACCAATAAATAGTCCTGCCATTACATAAGGATTAGTTACATCAATAATTTTTATTTGTGCCTGGGATTGAAATGCACTGAAAAGTGCAAGCGCTGTTAACGCTGCTGAACCAATTGCGAATCCTTTACCAATTGCTGCAGTAGTATTGCCGACTGCATCTAATTTGTCAGTTCGCTGTCTAACTTCAGGTGGTAACTCACTCATTTCTGCAAGTCCACCAGCATTATCAGCGACAGGACCGTAAGCATCAACAGCTAATTGAATACCAGTTGTTGAGAGCATTCCCAAAGCTGCAATTGCTATTCCATATAAGCCTGCAAAGTAATATGATAGAACAATTGCTGCTGCAATGTAAAATACAGGAAGCGCTGTAGATTTCATTCCAAGTGCTAAACCTGCAATAATATTTGTTGCAGCACCTGTTTGCGATTGAGCGGCAATGTTGCGTGCAGGTTTTCTGGATTCGGATGTATAATATTCTGTTGTTAATCCTATTGCAATACCGGCAAGCAAACCAACAATTGTAACAATAAAAATATTTACCGCAGATAGAGTGCTAAGTGCACCTGTAACATCTTTTACTGGCTGAACTGCCTCTGGAATAAAATAAGAAATTACGGGATAAGCAAGAGCAATCATTAAAGCACCAGCACCAAAAGTACCAAGGTTTAATGCTGCTTGCGGATTTCCACCTTCTTTTGTTCGAACAGCAAATGTTCCTATTATGGAACATATTATTCCTAAACCTGCAAGAAGCAAGGGAAGAATTATTACGTAAATATTATCATATACAATTCCCAAAACCATAGCTCCAACTATTGATCCAACATAACTTTCAAAAAGATCAGCGCCCATACCTGCAACATCGCCAACATTATCTCCCACGTTATCTGCAATTGTAGCAGGATTACGAGGATCATCTTCAGGAATTCCGGCTTCAACTTTTCCTACTAAATCTGCTCCAACGTCAGCAGCTTTAGTATATATTCCACCGCCCACGCGTGCAAATAGAGCAATGGAAGAAGCTCCGAATGAGAATCCAGTTATAACCCCAATCACTTTAACAAAACTAACAGAGCCATCGGGATTTAGAAATATATTTGAATATAGTAATAGCAGTATTCCCAAACCTAAAATTCCAAGCCCAACAACAGACATTCCCATAACAGTTCCACCGGAGAATGCAACTTTAAGTGCGCCATTTAAACTTTTTCTTGCAGCATTCGTAGTTCTAACGTTTGCAGCAGTTGCTACACGCATTCCAAAAAAGCCAGCAAGTGCAGAACAGAATGCTCCAAACACAAATGATACAGCTATAATTGGGCTGCTATCAGGTGAATTCCAATTTGCAATTGCTAATAGAATAGCTGCAATAAGTACAAACACAGCTAAAACTTTATATTCCCTCTTTAAAAATGCCATTGCCCCTTCACGCACATAGCCGGATATTTCTATCATTTTTTCTGTGCCGGGATCTTGTTTGTTTACCCATCTAGCTTTAATAAATGCAAAGATGAGAGCAATGATACCAAGTATAGGTATTATATAAATCCAATCAGGCATAATACATCTCCATTTAAAGGATTTGCTGATTACAATCGTATTTACTGCTAAGAGCTTTTACGATTTTACAAGTTATAAGTAATAAAAAATCCTCAAAGTAATTTCTGAATTTATTCTGTTATAACTATGAGGATTTCAATTTTAGTTTCAATTAAAAGTACTCCCCCCTGAAAAAACACAGAGGGGAGTGATAAAGAGTTTGATAATTAGTTAATACTAATGATTAACCACCCAACAACTCGTGATCCGCGGGTTCCGGATATATTCTTTTAACCGGGCGTTTAATCATTTCCCATTCATTTTTATTAGGATCGTATTTACAATTTGCAAATGCATCCCAATTTTTATTATCCATGGAAGGCTTATCAGCTCTAAAGTAGTAACCAGGCCAACGTGTTTCTTCACGGAAGAGCAAGGTTCTAATATGAGCTTCTGCCTGCCACATGCGATGTACATTTTCCCAGCATCTCATTAATTCGTGCAGATCTTCAGCAGCAAGGTGTTCAGAATCTTCTTTCAACAATCCTAACAATTCTAGACCTTTTTCTAGTAAAGTTTGGCTTGTTGTAAATGCGGTAGAAACACCACCTGCATATTCATCCATAATTTTCTGTAATCTGAACATGAACATTTTAGGAATAATGTAACTAGGATTGACATCAGGTGTTACAGTTTTAGGACTGAATTCTGCATAAGTATCAAGAGGTTTCAGAATTTCAGTTTTCATTTTTTCTATTTCTGCATTGTCAACTTTTACATCACCCGGGTTATCAACTATATATTTTACCGCAGCTTTTGCAGCAATTCTACCTTCTGCATGTGAACCGGATGAGAATTTATGACTGGAAGCACCGGAAGCGTCACCAGCACAGAACAAGCCATTTATGGTTGACATACAATCGTAACCCCAGAAATATTCTTCAGGAGCAACATCTTTAGGACCGCTAACCCAAGCACCTGAGGCACCTGAGTGTGAGCCGATAAAGTAAGGTTCTGCTGCAGCAATTTCGGATGGTTTTTCTTCGGGAGCTGTATTTGTTGCTGCCCAAAGAATTGCCTGCGAAATTGTCATATCCAAAAAGTCTTCCCAGGCTTCTGATTCTAATTCTTTAAGTTTTTTCTTGGCAGCTTTTTCATCACCCGCAGAAGTTGCAATTTTATTTATTGCTTCTTCTGTTCTCATAAAGATAGGACCTTTACCTTCGTTAACATCTAACATCATCAACCAGTTACGCAGGTTTGCAGGAACAGGCTTTACTTTACCATAAGGAGCCCAGTTTTCCAGTTCAGGTCTGCGTGTTTCCATGTATGTTTCACCCAAACCGTTTGTTGCTCTGGATTTGAAGAGTAGGAACCAAGCACCAACAGGACCATATGCATCTTTAAATCGAACAGGAATAAAACGAACTTCCTGGCAGGTCATTTCTGCACCAGCTTTAAGTGTAAAGTAAGCACTCGAACCTGAGTTCCATGGTGGATACCATGCACGACCTAAACCTTCACCGGAAGAACGAGGTTTAAATACGTGTACTGCACCACCCATTGCTACCAATACTGCTTTTGCAGTAAATACATAAAATTTTTCTTCACGAACGCTGAAGCCAACTGCACCGACACAACGGTCACCGTCCATAATTGGACCAACAATAAATACACGTTCGTAAATATTTTCTACTCCGAGAGCATTTTTTGCAGCTTCGGCAATGACAACTTTATATGATTCACCATTAATCATAAGCTGCCATCTTCCCTCGTGAACGTAAGCACCGTTTTCATCTTTCCAAATCGGGAGTCCCCATTTTTCAAAAAGATGAACTGATGAATCTACGTGACGAGCAATGTTATAAACTAAATCTTCTCTGGTTATACCCATCAAATCATTGCGTACATAATCAACATAATCTTTCATAGTATTTTGGCCATCTTTTAAACCAACATACTGATTGATTGCTGATAATCCCATTGCAACAGCACCACTGCGGTCTACGGCTGCTTTATCTACCATAGTAACCTTTAAGCCGTTTTTCTTGCCCCAATATGCAGCTTCAACAGCAGCACCGCAAGCAGCCATACCACCACCAACAATGAGAAGATCAGTTTTAACTTCTACTGTTTCGAAATTAGCCATTGTAAGTATCTCCTTATTATTGGTTTGTTATTTAAAAGTTGGAATTTCTTCTAATCCTGCTGCTTCAGGTTCTGAATAAAGAGCAGGACTATTCATATCATCATGTTTAGCATAACCACCATCGGGATTTGCTTCTCCTTCTGGTGTTGTACGAATTGGGAATTTGAACCGTTTCAAACTTCCATTTCTGAATTTAACTGTCCACATGATGCTATCTGTACTGCGCATAGGAGTAACTGTAGCACCGAGCGGAACGAAATCAGCATAACCGCGTATTTCAACTGCCTGGGTCGGGCAAATTTTAACACAGTTATAACATTCCCAGCACATTTCAGGCTCACGGTTGTATGCCTTCATTGAGTCTTTGTTTAATACCATTAAGTCGTTGGGGCAAATGTATTGACAAGCTGTTTTATCAAGAGCTTTGCACCCATCGCACTTATCAGGAAGCACATAACTTGGCATTAGTGTATCTCCTTTAATAATTGATGAAAATGATAATGTAATATTCTATTGATAAAAATCATTTTTTATCAGGTTGATTTAATTATTGTTATTTAGTTTTTGCATCACCAGTTGCATGACCATGCATCTTAACTTCCACTTTTTCTGCTAAAGTAGAATAGTATTCTTTTAAAACAGCTAATACTTCAGCACGGCTGAATTCAGCAGGAATATCACCTCCCTCAGATAAACCTTTTCTAAGAGCTGTTCCACTTAAGAATAATCTATCTTCTTTTGGATGCGGACAGGTTTTCATTGATGCCATTCCACCGCATTTGTAACACCAGAACGTCCAATCAATTGGAAGCATCTGGCATTCTAATGCACCATCCCATAATTTGTAATAAGCATCCTGTGCATCGAATGGACCGTAGTAATCTCCAACACCAGCATGATCACGACCGATAATCATATGCGAGCAACCAAAGTTCTGGCGAAATACACCATGTAGCAATCCTTCTCTTGGACCAGCATAGCGCATATCCAATGGATAACCGCCCATAACCACTTTTTCTTTCAGAAAATAATTTTCAACTAGTGTATTTATGCAGTTCACTCTAACATCTGCAGGTATATCACCAGGTTTTAGCTTTCCTACCAACTGGTGAATATATAGACCATCCGAAACCTCAATAGCAATTTTTGCAAGATATTCATGCGAACGATGCATAGGGTTACGAAGCTGTAATGCCGCAATTGTTCTCCAGCCTTTATCCTCAAAAATCTTTCTGCTTTCTGCCGGACGCTGATAGATGCCTTTGAACTCTTCCGGGAAGTAGCTTTCGGAAAGAACTTTTACATTACCTGCTATGTTCCATTCCTTTTGTTCCATTACCATTTTTACACCCGGATGTTCAGCATCCTCAGTTGTAAAAACATTTTTGCATTCAAAACCTTTATCTATTTTATAGCAATCAGTTACTTTCATTGTTCCCATAATTTCATTGGTTTCACCGGAAACTAAACAGAGTTCGTTTCCAGGATTTAATTTTTCATCGTGCGACATTGTAATAGGAATCGGCCAGAACAAACCACTGGTTGTTTTCATTCCTTCACAAACACCCTTCCAATCATCGTGACCCATAAAACCATCGAGAGGAGTAAATCCCCCGATACCCATCATAATCAGGTCTCCAGTTTCACGCGAAGAAAGTACAATCTTAGGAAGAGTTTCAGCCTTTTTTAACTCTTCACTTTTTTCTTTTCCACTTAGAAGTAGAATTTTTAATTCATCGCTTCCATGCGGTTTTACTAATTTAGATTTTGCCATAGACTCTCCCTTTATTTAAAATATTTTTATTTTTTATATACTCTGAAGAATTTAATTCAGTTGAATTCCAATTATTTATTAAGAAAGAAATGAACAAATCCCTCTTTTTATCGTTTTTTTCCCGCACAAAGTGAAAACAGGTTCGTTCCCCGATGAAGGATTTTTTAATCAATATTTTTAACCGTTTGCGTTGAATTAAGCTAAATTATTCCACAATTAAAATTATTGTTATGCCAAAGTAAAATCAACGAGATTAGGAATTTCGTATACATTCTGTTGTCATATTTACATACCTTTATAAGGGTTGTAACCCATATCCGTAATCTCTTCAACAAAATCATTAAAGAGGCTGGGCAACTTGGCGTATTCATCGAGAGAAAGAGTGTGAATTTGGACTCGTTCAGGTTCCAGAACTAATTGCTTTAATTTTTCCTGAACGTTTTCCATTCTTTTTTCAGCCAACTCACTACCCTTTATATAATGACATTGATAATCATCACCATGTTTACATCCGATCATCAGAATACCATCGAAGCCTCTTGAGAGCGCATCAGCAATCCAAACAACATTTACAGCCCCCAAACATCTAACGGGAATTACTCTTATGTTCGGATCGTACTGCATTCTGTATCTTCCAACAAGATCTAAAGAGGGATAGGCATCGTTCTCACACATAAATGCAAGTATTCTCGGCTTTTCTTCAAATTCATCCGGAACTTCCACGGCTTTTATCATTGAAGAAATAGATTGGATTGAATAATCTTTGAAGGTAATAATTCGTTCAGGACATGCACCAAGACATATTCCACATCTGCGGCATCTTGTCGGATTCGGAAGCGGAGTACCTTTATCATCTTCATCCAATGAACCAAAAGGACATTCTTCTGTACAACGTTTACACTGCGTACATCGCTGCAGAAAGATATCAATTGCAGAAGCGTCTCTTGCACGTGGATGAACCGCAACTCCATTTTTAGTTGCATTCAGCAATTGTATTGCTTTAAAGGCTGCTCCATAAGCATCGTTTTTACTTGTGCTAATATCCATAGGAGAGCGGACACAACCCGCTGCATAAATACCTGTTCTTCTGGTTTCATAAGGAAAGCAAATGTAGTGTGAATCCGGGAAACCATACATAAGTGTTGGTAAATCGGTTCCCTGCCTGTAGGTAAGGTTTAATATTTTCGCACCGACCTCTGCAGATTCTGCAGCTTTTTTGCCGTCTTCCAGTTTTACCTTTTCTACAGGTTCAGCACTCTCTTCACTAGTTTCAACTTTTCCCACGAGTGTAGATGGAACCATTCCAGTTGCCAAAACAACTACATCTGATTTCAAGCTAATTTTTTCGCCTAAAAGTGTATCATCAACATCTAAAATGATCTTCCCATTTCCATCATCACTAATATTATTAATCTCACCTTTGGTAAAGAATATATTATCCTCTTCCTGCACTTTTTTGTAAAATAATTCTCGCTGTGCAGGAGTACGCATATCTTTATAAATAATATAAATCAGTGCATCAGGATACTTTTCGCGGACATATAATGCCTGCTTTAAGGAAACTGAGCAACAAATTGATGAACAGTACGGAAGATGTTTTTCATCTCGCGAACCAGCACATTGTATAAATGTAATGCTTTCCACCGGTTTACCATTCATTGCACTATTTTGTTTGCCATTTTTAAAGAATTCTTCTAATTGAATTCCAGTTATTATATTATCGAATTTACCATAACCAAGTTCACCTAAATTATTTGGATCATACTCTTTCCAGCCAGTTGCCTGGACAATTGCTCCAACTTTAATCGGCTCGGATTGAACTTCGTCTTTTATTTTGAGAGTTGCATTAAAATCACCTGGGGAACCTGATATTTTTTCAATTAAACAGGATGTGTATACTTTTATTTTTTCATTCGATTCAACTTCAGAAATAAGTTCTTCAATTCCAGTTGATTCCAGTTCTGTAAAGGGAGAATTACCTAAAGTAACTTTATGGAATTTGCTCAACCATCCGCCAAGCTGATCTTCTTTTTCAGTTAAGATTACAGAATTTCCAGCTTCAGCTGTCGCTAGTGCAGACGTTAGCCCTGAAACACCGCCACCGACAACTAGAATTGTTTCATTTACATCTACTGGTTGTGGTTTTGGAGGTTCACTATTTCTTACTTTGGCAATTCCCATCCGTAAATAATCAGATGCAAGCATTTGAGTATCTTCGTCATTTGGTTTGTGGGTCCAGGCAACATCCTCTCTTAAATTAACCCGTTCAACCAAAACATCAGCATCGAATCTAAAGACATCTGCTAAAAATCTGTGTGAACATGCTCCAATTACAACTCTGTTCAGGTTTTCATTTTTTATATCGTTTTTAATTTCTTCAACACCAGCTTCACTGCAAAGCCAGGGATTATTTTTACAGATAGGTACTTTACTTTCTTCAGAAGCAATTTTACCAAGCTCATCTATATTTACAGCTTCTCCAATTTCACAACCGGAGCAAAGATATACACCAACTTTAGTTTCTACTGACATAACTTAATTTCCTCTGATTGTTTGAATAGCTTTTAACACTGAACCAGTTGCTTCCTGAACAACAGCAGCAACTTCCTTTGGTTTTGTACTGACACCGCATCCAATAATTCCATTTCCATTAGATTTCAAGAATCCCATCTCATCAATTGACGATTTATCAATTGGTAAGTTTTTAGAAGTAGGTTCCATTCCCGTTGCTAAAACCACCATTTCAACTGTTTTCTGCATCAAATTTCCTGTCAAAGAATCTTCCGCTTCAACAATTAGTTTATCGGAAGATTTATCTTTAATTACTTTAGCAACCTTTCCCCTGTGGAAATGAAGTTTTTCATCCTCTTTAACAGAATTATAAAATTCTTCAAGTAAACCGTTCGAACGAATATCTATGTAATGAAAATGAATTTCGGCTTCAGGATGCTGATCACGAATATATTTTGCCTGCTTTAAAGAAGCTAAACAGCAAATTGAAGAACAATATTCAAGATGATCTTCATCACGTGAACCCGCGCATTGAACAAATGCAACACTATTTATTTTTTCTTTTGTTGAAGGTCGTAGGATTTCACCTTTTGTTGGTCCATTAGGAGCTGCAAGCCTTTCCATCATTACGTTTGTAATGACATCAGGAAACTCTCCAAATCCTAATATATCCAGTTTATTTGCATCGTATGGCTCCCACCCTGTCGCCCAAATTACAGCACCGGCTTCGACTGTTATACTTTTTTCCATTTCATTTAAATCTATTGCTTTGTATTTGCAGACATCCACACATTTACTACAGCTTGTTCCTTTGCAGGAATTCATATCAATAACATATTTTGCTGGATATGAATTTTCATCCGGGATGTAAATAGCTTTTGTTTTATCCATTCCGTAGTTAAAATCATTAGCTCGTTCTTCTGGACAAACTTTAACACAATCTCCGCATGATGTGCAAAGATCATTTACATAACGAGCATTTAAGTGAACCTCGGCTTTGTGTTTGCCGGCTTCCTTCTTAACTTTCGTTACTTCAGCCAGTGTAAATAATTTTATTGAAGGATTCGTACGCATGCGGCGAATATTTATTTCCAATCCACAGCTTGGCGGGCAGAGTTTTGGAAAGTACTGATTGAATTGAGCTACTTTTCCTCCGATGTAAGGACTTTTTTCAACCAGGGTTACAGATAAACCGGTTTCAGCAGCTTCAACTGCTGCAGTAATACCGGCTATTCCACCACCGACTACTAAAAGATCAGATGATATTGAATTTTCAGTCATAACATTATTCCGTATTTAAATTGAGAACATTAGTAAAGATTCAACTTGCTATTTTTTTAGATTTATTTGTTTTTACAACCTGATGTACGGTTGATTTAATTCTGTGCAAAAGTGATTTTGAAAACTTATCGAACGTTTTAAATTCTTCGTCTGAAAATTCTTCCTTTATTTCATTTAAAAATTTTAATCGAAGCGACTCGATCTTTTCATCATAGAAAGCAATTGATTCATCATTATAAGAATCGTTCCATGCTTCAAATAAGTTTACTTCATCATTAATTATTTTATTTACGATTGGGAGATCTAATTCGATTTCTTTTTCTTGAAACTTCAAATAATTTTTTAATTTTTCTAAATCGTAAACCAATATCTCATTTGGGATACCAATTATTTCTACATCACGCGGCACTGCAATATCAATAATCAATTTTATACTATTTGATTTGTTATATATTCTATTCAACAGGTTAGAATTAATTATATAGCCGGGTGCACCTGTGCAGGAAAAAATGCAATTTACATTTGAAACAGCTTCTTCAATATTTCCCAAATCGTAAGCACTACCGGAAAATTGATCTGCGAATTTTTCTGCTTTATAGAGTGTCCGATTTACAAATACGAAGTTTGAAAAACCGGAAGCATTAAGTTTTTCGGCAATAATTTTTGTGTTTTGATTAACACCGATTAGCGCTACAGAATCATTTTTACTTAATTTCTCCTTTAAAATTTGAAATGCAACGCCACTTACGCTTTGTCTGCCCGAACCAATTTTTGTTTTACTGCGAACGCTTTTTCCCACTCTGAATGCCGCATGAAAAAGTTTGTGTAAAATTTTATCGGCTGATTTTTCAGAACATGCAGCACTGTAAGCATCTTTTATTTGCCCCTGAATTTGATATTCTCCCAACACCATCGAGTCCAATCCGCAAATAACTTTAAATAGATGATAGGCGGCTTCACTATCGCAGTAGCTGTAAAAATTTTCTTTTCTTTTTGAAGCATCAATTCCTTTTTTATCTAAATAGTAATTCGCTATGAGAATAAATGGATCAATATTTTCTCTGAGTGTAAAGTAGAATTCGACTCTGTTGCAGGTAGAACTGATTGTTATACCATTGATTTCTTCCAGGGATTGAAAATATTTTAATGAGTTATTAATTTCATTTTTGTTAAGTTGAAATGATTCGAGAACAGATATAGATGTGGTCCTGTGACTGATTCCAACTACTACAAGTTTTAGTTTCTCTTCTTTCATTTTGATTCTATTTGAGTACTATCTTTTTTAAGCACGAAGCTACTTTTAATTTCATTATAAAAAGCGGCACCACCGCCTAAGTACTTCACATTTTTAATTCCCTTATTATTCAGAAGTTTTGCAGCTTCATAGGATCTCGGACCTTTTTCACACACTACTACAGTTGGCTCATCAATTTTTATCTCATGCAATTCAGATCGAAATGTAGAGAGCGGTATATTTAATGTATCATAAAAATCGAATGAATTATCAATTTCCTCTTCTTCCCTTACATCCAATATCAATCCATCAAACGAATCAAGTGAACTAAAATGGCAACCGTTTACACCATCATTTTCCTGATTGAGAATCATATATCCAAAAAAGTTGAGAGGTGAAACCGGTGAGGAATGAGCAGGAGTGTAAGCATGTTCCAAATCAATTAAATCATGCACGGTTTTTTTATTTGTTAATAATTCTGCAAACACATCTACATATCTGTTCACTTCACCTTCGCCGACTAATTGAAGCCCCAATAATTTTAAATTCTTTTTATTGTAAACAACTTTACCGAAAAGATTTTTAACATCAGGATGATATTCAGGCCTGTCTGACCAGCAGCCAAATACACTTGCTGCTTTAAATCCATGCTGCTTTGCTTTTTTTTCGGTCAGACCTGTTGCAGATGAAATTAAATCAAAAACTTTTAAAGAGATCGACCCTACTGAACCAACAAATTCTGCATCTTTTCCGGCTATTGAGTCAGCAGCCACCCTTCCCATTCTATTGGATAATGAACCTAACGTAAAAGTATCATTTTTATTTGTGATGAGATTTTTAATTTCCACGCAATCACCAACTGCCCAAATATTTGGAAGGTTCGTTTTCATTTTTTTATTTACAAGGATTCCACCGTAGTCGCCAATTTTAATTCCAATTTTTTCAGCCAGTAATGAATTAGGCTTCACTCCCAAATTATAGAACACGTAATCGCATTCAATTTTATTTCCATCATTTAAAAAGACAACCGGCAGATTGTCATTGTTAAGTTCAATTTTTTCAACTTTACTTGAAAAATTAATTTGAATTTTGTTCTTTTTAATCCGGTTTTCAACAAGCTTAGAAATATCAGGATCGAGAAATGATGACAAAAGCGATTCTTCTTTTTCGATTAGTACAACCTCAATTCCCCAAAGTAAAGTAAGTGCTTCGACCAATTCACAACCAATAAATCCCCCGCCAATTATAACAGCTTTTCCTACCTTTCCTTTTTGTGCAGCTTCTCTAAAAGTTTTTGCATCTTTTGCAGATTGAAAGGTTGAAATGTTCGGTGAATTTGGAAATGGAAATTTTGGCTCAATTATTTTCGAGCCCGTTGCAAAAACTAATTTGTCATAAGGAAGATCGACTGATTCATTGTTTGCTAAATTTTTACATTTAACTTGATACTTATTCAGATCGATATTTGTAACTTCAGTGTCCGTTAACGTAGTTATACCTTTAAAATCACGAAAATAATCTGCATCTCTGATCTTCCCATAAGCTGTTTTAGCCAGGTCGTAAATGTTATCTATTTCGCCTGAGGCATAGAGCGGAAGACCGCAATTACCAAAAGATATAACAGAACCTTGTTCAATTATAGTTATTTTATAGTCGGATGATAAACGACTCAATCTTGCAGCGGTTTTGCAACCTGCTGCCATTCCGCCAATAATTATTACATTACACATTAATACAAGTCATGTGACTACTTCTTTCCTGACAGAAAGAGCAATCTTGTAAAATACAGTTATCAAAAAGAATCCAATTGCCCAAATTGACAATGAAATTATTGCTTCGGGAATTGTTGGCCAGTAGTCAACAATATCACCTAAAGGATTTGGGATAAATCCGGTTACAACCATTCCTAAACCTTTATCAATCCAGATGGAGATAAATATTGCAATACAAATAATGAATAAAAGGTTTTCGTTTTTTCTTATCTTCGGAATAAATAAAAGAATCAGAGCAGTTAAACCAAGTATTGCAGAAGCCCACATCCAGGGAACTAAAGTTGAGTGTCCGTCTAACCCAAAATACAAATATTGAAAGTGATGAATGTGTTCCGGTATTGAGCTGTAAAATGCAGTAAAGAATTCCATTAAAATGAAAAATATGTTTGCGGCCATTGCATAGGTAATAATTAATGCAAGTTTCTGGACAGCTTCTTTTCCAGGATCAAACTTTGTGAACTTTTTAATGATGAAAACTAATACAAGTAAAAGTGCAGGACCCGAAGAAAAAGCTGATGCTAAGAACCTTGGTGCAA
>CBDUAV010000004.1:0-67375 GCA_965365225.1 uncultured Ignavibacteria bacterium
AGCAGAACGTGTAACCCCGCGAAGCTGGCCGGGATTTCGGTTTCCTGGATTGCCAATTTATAGTTTGATGACCGACAAATTCGGAAAGTTATTGCTGGAAAATGCTTTCCCTCCAATTAGACTTTCGGGTTGGTCCCTTGGTCATCAGTTTATTAATCACCTTGATTTTTCGATGTATTCACAGGTAATGTATGCACCATCGGATGTTGCAGATTATTGGATTGATATTGGAGCACAAATGGATATAAAATTAAAACACTGGTATAATCTTGAATCAACTATATCTGCGGGAATTGCTAGAGCGTGGTCTGATAAAGTAAATGATTGGGAATGGTTTTTATCCATAAAAATCCTTAAAGATTAATATATTTATTAGCGGGTTTTGATATGAAATTTTCAGAATTTAAAAAAAATATTGATGATGGTATAAAGAGTACACTTGTAGAAGATGATTCAACTGAACGAGTGAAAAATCTGGAAGCCATTCTTAATATTGTTAATACAATTAACCGCACCTTAATTCTGGATGATGTTCTTGAACTTGTACTTAAGAATGCAATAAGATTAACAAATTCCGAAAGAGGGTTTATAGTACTTCAAAATGCTAGCAATGAGCTGGAGTACAAACTTGGTTTAAATTCCGAAAATGAAACTTTATCAAAAAAGTCGTTTGAAATTAGTAATACTGTTGTTGAAGACGTTTACATTAACGGGCAGTCTATTTTTATTGAAGGTGCTCAAAGTGATGCAACCTATGATCCCACTAAAAGTATTTTAAAACTAGATCTGCAAACAATTCTTTGCTCGCCATTAATAACCGCCGGAAAAAAAATTGGTGTTATTTACGTCGATAGTAAACACCTGCATAAAATTAAAGTGAGAGAAATAACGGGAACATTCGAAATACTTGCTGGACAAGCTGCTACAGCAATCAGAAATGCACAGCTTTATGATGGACAATTAAATGCGTACAATGCACTTCAGGAAGCAAATGCACAATTAATTCAAGCGGAAAGAAAAGTTTTAAAATCAGGTATTGATGCTGAAATCGGGCAATCATTACAAGGTTTAGTGCATCTTGCATTGCTTGAAACCGAGAGCTTGATGCGCATAATTGAAAAGGCACAGAACGAATTTTCAAATGGAAATGAAAATTTTGATGAATTATCGTTCGACAGATTAAAATTAAAATCAAAGGTTGCTGCAGATAGTATTAGAAACATTCAAAAGTATGCTCAGGTTCTACTTGAAACTTCGGTAATGGAAATAAACCGAGATAATGGTGATTTAAACAGGGCTATTCAATCTGTCATAAAATATCTTTCTCCTTTAAAGAAATTCCTTTCAATTACTTTTAATACCGAATTAAACCAACTCCCAATTTGCAGATTTGATTCTGAGCAGATGCAGCATCTGTTAGTTCACCTAATTACTAATTCTGCAGAAGCAAAAAAGGATGCAATCGTTACAATAAAATCGTATGTCAAAGATGATAATATTTTAGTTGAGATAGCTGATAATGGACCCGGTTTCCCTGATAAACTTCGCGTCGATCCATCTGATGCATTTAACTTAAATAAAAATGGTTATGGATTGTTCCTTTGTAAAAGTATTATAGACAGGCACAAAGGTGAAATTAGAATATTGCCCCAGGAAGAAGGTGCAGCGGTTCAGCTTACAATTCCTGTAATTAATTAATGGAAGAAAAAACCTCAACATATTTTAATCTTTACTACGAATTTCTGCCTTTTCCCGTTCAGGTTATTAATGATAAGGGATTTGTACAATACGTAAATAAAGAATTTTCAAATCTTTGGGGATATACATTACCCGAATTAAAAGAATATTCCTGCTTTGATGATAACGAACTGATTAGACGTGGGATTACAGAAAAAATTAAGAGTGTATTCCAGACAACAAAAACTCTTACACTTAAAAGTTACATTGATACATTGCTTTTTAACGGTGAAAGATCCATTCCTTTCCTTAAATCTACACTTTTCCCAATAAAAGTTTATGATAAAAATTATGTTGTACTTTTCCATGAAGATCAAACAGAAGTAATCCTTGCGGAAGAAGAATCGAAAAAAGCACGCAATGCAAATAAAGAAGCTGAACGATTAAAGAGTACATTTTTAAATGTTTTATCGCATGAGCTAAGAACACCCTTAAATATAATTTTGGGGTATTCTACCATAATTAAAGAGAATTTAAAAGATAAAATTGGCAATGAAGATAAAATATATCTTGATAATTTGTACTCCGGCAGTGAAAGGCTTTTTAAAAGCATAACACAAATGCTTGAATTTGCACAAATTGAAGCAGGCAACTATCACCTTAATCTTGAAACATTTGAACTGGTGAGCGTATTTACAAATTGTATAGTGCCACATAAAAAGCGTGCACTGGAAAAGCATTTAAATTTCACTTCAAACTTTGCAGAAGAAAAGATCTTTGTGGAAATAGATTTGCAATGCGCTGAAAATATTATAAATAATATTCTTGATAACGCAGTTAAGTTTACAAATCAAGGCTACATTGATATTGAACTGGGTATTCTTAAAGAAAGAGATTTAGCAATTTGTAAAGTGAAAGATACTGGAGTCGGAATTTCCACAAAATATCTCGATCATTTATACCAACCGTTTAGCCAGGAAGATTTAGATATCGGTAGAACTTTTGAAGGTAATGGGCTTGGTTTGGCAATCGCTAAAAGATACATAGAAAAAATGGGCGGCTCTCTAATTGTTGATAGTATTAAGGGTGTGGGATCAACTTTTACTTTTACACTGCCGATTGCTAAAGGAGCAAAAGCTGAAAAACTGAAAGCTCTGGCTCAAAAAAGTAACGGGACAGCAAGGATTTTAATGCTGGATGATGCCGGCGAGTCATATGAGTTAGTTAAAGCATTTCTAAAAGATAATTTTGAAATAAACCTGATGAAGTACGTTGATTTTAGCCCCGATGTTTTAATAAAGGATAAATTTAGTGCTGTAATTTTTGATGTAACTAAAAATTACTGGGATAGAGGAATTGAATTATGCAAAGAATTAAAAGAAAATGTAACCGCTGAAGTACCTATTGTAGTTTTATCAAGTGAATTTTTAAGTGAAAAAATAAATCAATTTTACAAAGCCGGGGTAAATGAGTTTCTTGTGAAGCCTTTTGCAAAAAACGATCTGGTTGAACTGATTAACCGAATCACTGCTACAACCGAAAGCTCATCTTAAAAACTTCTTATTAAATTAATAATGTTATTTCGAACGGAATTTATTATTTTCTGTTTGCTTTCTATTTATCTTTTTAAGTTTTAAAATAATAAATGAGCTTAGCTGACTTAAAAAAAAGGATTAAATCTCTTGCGAGTGCTGAAGTCGCAAAAACACACTTATGGTTTTTTAAAACAGGTAAAGGTGAATACGGGGAAGGGGATAAATTTGCAGGATTAAAAGTTCCGGTGCAAAGGAAAATAGCAAAGGAATTTAACCACTTAACTTTTAGTGAACTAAAAAAGCTGCTGGCTTCAAAAATACACGAAGAAAGACTGATCGCACTTCTAATTCTTGTAGAAAAATATGGTAAAAGCAATCAAAGTGAAAAAGAAAAAATTTTTAACTTCTATCTTAATAACAGAAAAGGAATTAACAACTGGGATCTGGTTGATTTATCGGCTCCGAAGATAATAGGGGAACATCTTTTAAATAAAGACAGGAAAATTCTTTTCGACTTTGCGAAATCTAAAAATTTGTGGGAACGCAGAATTGCTATTCTCTCAACCCTTGCTTTTATTAGAATGAATGATTTTTATACTACACTTCAAATTTCCGATATTTTAATAGAAGATGATCACGATCTTATTCATAAAGCCGTGGGTTGGATGCTGAGAGAAATTGGAAAAAAGAATTTGAAAGTTGAAGAAGATTTCTTAAAATCGCGTTATAAAAAAATGCCAAGAACAATGCTTCGTTATTCAATTGAAAAATTTTCAAAATCAAAAAGACAAAAATATCTTCAAGGAAAAATCTAGGGGCGCATAATGGAAAAACGTATAAGAGTTAACACAAATGCAAAATGGGAAAACCAAATCGGTTACTCGAGAGCTATAAAAGCTGGAAGGACTATAGAAGTTTCAGGCACATCTGCAATTGATCGTGATAGGATAATTGCTCCTGGAGATCCTTACCAGCAAACGAGATTTATTATTCAAAAAATTGAGAGAGCAATAAACGAAGCAGGTGGATCGTTAAAAGATGTTGTTCGCACACGAATTTATGTCACAAATATTAGGGATTGGGGAGCTGTGGGAAGAGCCCATGGAGAATTTTTTAAAGATATAAAACCTGCCACAACAATGGTTGAAGTTACTTCTTTAATAGATCCGAATTTTGTTGTGGAAATTGAAGCTACTGCCATTTTACTAGAAGAATAATTTACTTTAACAATTTGCCAAATAAAGTTGCATACATTATTTGGTAGATATCTGTATTATCAATTTTTCCATTCATAAGTTCGGCGTTTAAACCTTCCGCTTTCGCCACCACCGAACCGTAAACATCATCGGATGTAGACCAAGCAACTGCAAATGGAAAACGATTTCCGTTTTCATCTTTACCTGTTAGAAAGGGGAGTGTAGCTGTTCCGTTTATGCCATCTTGTGGTGCACCGTTTTTTGATTTTTCCGGCAGCGGTTCATCTCGAGGCATATCTTTTTCTAAAAAGCCATAAGCTTCCATTCCGCCAGCCTCACTATCTGCCGCAGTAATAATTAATGTCTTCGGATTTTCCTGTAAATATTCTAAAGCTTCACCAATTGCATCATCCGCTCTTTTTAAAGCTTCAAAAGTTCCGTTTGCGTTATTGGCGTTTCCAAAATTATCAGTTCCTTCTTCTTCAATTACTAAGAAATACTTATTATCGTTTTTTGATAAAAATCTGATTGCAAACTCTGTCATTTCTGCTAAAGTGGGCGCTGTTTCTGAATAATTAGGCAAACCAAGGTCTATCAACTCTTCTTCTGATTTATCGTTAAATGTATGTCTTGAAGCAAATACTCCTAAGATTTTTTCAGCATCAATCTGAGCAGCAAATAGTTCCTCTTTATTATAAATAATATAGTAACCCAATTCTTTTGCATGTTCAATTAAATTTAAGCCATCTTTTCTTTTGCCCGCTCCAAATTTTCCTTGCACACCAGTTGGCAATAGAACAGCTTCACCACCTGAAAAAATTAAATCGGCTCCAGACTCAATAATCTTTTTTGCTATTGCATCTTCGTTAGCACGTGATTCATCACTTGCAACAAAAACACCTGTTCCCGGTTCAACAATAGTTCCAGAATTTATAATTCCTATTCGAATATTATTCTGCTTTGCTTCTTGCATAATGCTCATTTTATTTCCAGATCGTGAAATGATTGGTGTTTTACCATTCAATCCGTAAGAAAGTAACTCTACTTTAATACCGTAAGCGTGTATAGTTGCGCCGCCCTCTGATGAAGCAGTAAAAGTGTTGGTCATAAATCCTTGGTATAAACCAATGTGCGAGAGTTTATCCCAATTTATTTCGCCTTCAGGACTGTAATACAAAGCTCTTATTGCATTCCACATAGCAAGTGAAGTACCATCTGGATGAATAAAAATTACGTTCCCGGTTTCATATTCTGATTTTGATTCTTTATTATCGCAACTGCTTAATAGAATTACAATGAGGAAGATTAAAATGAATACGGTTTTTTTAGAATTGAGCATTATTTTCCACCTGAATTAATTTTACTTTCACAAAATTAGTGATATCATCTTATTTTACACATTATTATTTTGTTAAAACGTTATACAAGCTTAAATTTATCCCCCAAATAATTATTAGCTAACCTTTTGATTGCTTAAATGAAAAAAGATGTTAAAGAAAAATTAAACGGAAAAAGTTCTATCTTTTTTACTGATACTGAAAGTCCAGCATCATATTCACTTTCAAATCAGTTTGCAGAAAATCTGGAATTCAGACTGGTGCGTGATAGAATTACTGCAACCGGTGAAGATGCTCATTTTGCCTTATCACTTGCAATTAGAGACAGACTTGTTAGAAAATGGTTAAGAACCCAACACGAATACATTGTTAAAGACGTTAAAAGAGTTTACTATCTTTCAATGGAATACATGATGGGCAGACTACTGGGCAATGCACTAATAAATATGGATTTTTATGATGAATGTTATGAGATTCTTAAGGAAGATGGTTACAGTCTTGAAGAGATAAGAGAATTTGAGAACGATATGGGATTGGGTAATGGCGGCTTAGGAAGACTTGCTGCATGTTATTTGGATTCCATGGCAACTTTAGAGTTACCGGCTTTTGGATACGGTATAAGATACGAGTATGGAATTTTTGATCAGGTTATAGAAAATGGTTTCCAGGTTGAATATCCTGATAACTGGTTGCAAAACGGAAATCCCTGGGATATTATGCGAAGAGATTTGCAGTACAAAGTTAAATTTTATGGTAAATCCAAAAGAACACAAAATCCTGATGGCACATACAAATTTGAGTGGATTGAAACCGAAGATGTTCTTGCGCTTGCGTACGATATACCCGTACCAGGTTTTAAAAATAATACAGTAAATAATCTTAGACTTTGGCAGGCAAAAGCAGGTAAGGATTTTAGCTTCAAGGATTTTAATGCTGGGAATTATGTCGCCGCAGTATCTTCAAAAACTGATTCGGAGACAATATCTAAAGTATTATATCCAAACGATTCATATGTAGAGGGAAAATTTTTAAGGCTAAAGCAGCAGTATTTCTTCGTATCAGCAACACTACAGGATATAATCAGAAAATATAAAATTAATCACAACAGTTTTAAAAAATTTACCGAGAAAAATTCAATTCAGCTAAATGATACACATCCTGTTATTGCAATTCCCGAATTGATGAGAATATTAATTGATGAAGAAAATTTACCTTGGGACAAAGCGTGGGAAATTACAACACAAACTTTTGCTTACACAAATCATACTGTGGTTCCTGAAGCACTGGAAGAGTGGTCTCTTCCATTATTCGAAGAACTGCTACCGAGACATGCACAAATTGTTATTGAAATTAACAGAAGGTTTATTGATTTTTTAAAAAAGAATTATACAACCGATGAAAGTATTTTATCTCAGCTTTCGATAATAAATGAAAAAGGTAGCAAATCTGTTCGGATGGCAAACCTTGCAATTGTAGGCAGCTTTGCTGTGAATGGAGTTGCAGCACTTCACACCGAAATTTTGAAAAAAAGAATCTTTACGCACTTCCATAAAATATATCCGGGTAAATTTTTAAATGTTACAAACGGTATTACACCTCGCAGATGGCTAAAAGGTGCAAATCCATTTCTTTCTAAAATCATCTCAGAAAAAATTGGTGATGGCTGGATGAAAAATTTAGATGAGCTGAGATTACTTGAAGAACACATTGATAACAAAGAATTTAATGAAAGCTGGAGAAGTGCAAAATGGCTGAACAAAAAATTACTCATAAACCACATTGAAAGTGAAAACGGAATTACCATTAATCCGGAGTCAATGTTTGATGTGCAGATAAAGAGATTTCATGAGTATAAACGCCAGTTGCTAAATATTATGCATGTAATTACACTTTATTATAGGATAAAAGATAATCCTGGAATTGAGATGGTTCCACGCACGGTAATTTTTGGGGGAAAAGCTGCACCTGCATACTTTATGGCAAAACTTATTGTTAAGCTTATAAATTCAGTTGCTGAAATAATTAATAACGATCCAGATGTTGGTGATAAATTAAAAATAGTTTTTATTAGAAATTATTCTGTTACACTTGCAGAAAAAATCATTCCTGCTTCTGATCTATCTGAGCAAATTTCTATGGCAGGATTGGAAGCTTCCGGAACAGGAAACATGAAGTTTGCACTAAACGGCGCTCTTACAATCGGGACAATGGATGGTGCAAATATTGAAATTAGAGAAGAAGTTGGTGATGAAAATATTTTCATTTTTGGTTTATTAGCAGATGAAGTAATTAAATTAAAAAACAATGGTTACACTCCAATCGAATATTTCGAAAAGAACGAAAATCTAAAAAGAGTTATTGATATGATTAGCTCCGATTACTTTAGTAAAAAAGAACCAGGAATTTTTAAACCAATTATCGATGGATTATTAAACCTGGATTATTATTGCCTCTTTGCAGATTATCAATCTTACATTGATACTCAGGATAAAGTAAGCAACTTGTACACAAATATCGATGAATGGACAAAGAAATCGATTTTAAATGTTGCCCGAGTAGGTAAATTTTCAAGCGATCGCTCAATTAAAGAGTACACTGAAAAAATTTGGAAAGTTAAACCGGTTAATATTAAATCATCTTAATAAAAAAACATCCCTACATGAATTACGAAATAAATCCAAATGCAAGAATCGGACATGTACATTTAACAGTTGCCGATCTGGAAAAAGCAATTAATTTTTATACCGACATGCTGGGCTTTTCAGTCACAGCACGATTTGGAAAATCAGCAGCATTTCTTTCATCAGGAAATTATCATCATCACATAGGATTGAACACTTGGGCGGGAAACGATATCACTCCGCCACCGCCAGGACATTCAGGCTTATACCATTTTGCAATTCTTTTGCCAAGCAGAGAGGAGCTGGCAAGAGCATTTAAGGTACTTTGGGAAAACAAATATCCGATCGAAGGTGCCTCGGATCACGGTGTCTCCGAATCAATTTATCTGAAGGACCCGGATGGTAACGGAGTTGAGCTTTATTGCGATAGACCAAAAGATGAATGGCCCGTTGATGAAGAAGGGAATATGGTACTTTATACAAAAGAGCTCGATCTTCCCGGGTTGCTCTCTGAATTAAATAATATTTAATTGTTAACAAAAATGAAAATGAGTTATTCTAATGTTTGATTATTTAAAAAGAATTTTAGCGCAGGAAGAAAAAAAAGAAATTAGTGCTGGACCTTCTGTACCTTCGGAAACTGAAAACCTTGATAATAAACTGCAGGTTGCTACTGCCGCCTTGTTTGTGGAAATAGCAACTGCCGATGGTGATTTTTCTGATGACGAGCGGAACAGGATTATAAACACAATGCAAAAAGAGTTTAATCTTACAGATGATTGTGTGGAAGATTTGATTAAACTTTCAGAAGAATCAGTGAAAGACAGCATCAGTATTTATGAGTTTACCTCAGTTTTAAATGATCATTTTAACAGAGATGAAAAACTGCAGTTGTTAAATAACCTTTGGAAACTTGTTTACACCGACGGCAAGCTGGATAAATACGAAGACAGATTAATTAAAATTATTGGCAGCACATTAAATCTTGATCATAAGGACATAATAAATTCAAAGCTGCTTGTTAAACAGGAATTGGGGAGGTGAAAATTCACTTGTCATTCCGGCTTGTCCGAAATCTGTCCGTCATAAAAATACAGAACAACTGATTACTTTACTTTTCAGATTCCCTACGCGCCCTGATGTAAATCGGAGGCTTGCGGTAATGAAGATTAGGTTTATCTAAACTTCTATCTGGCAAGCTCTCTCTCAATTGCTGAAATCACCTCATCACTGGTTGGAGAAACTTTATTTCCAAATCGCGCGACAATTTCTCCTTCTTTAGAGATTAAAAACTTTTCAAAGTTCCACTTTACATCACCTGTTTCCGTAACAGAGTTATTAATTAACCTTTCGTAGAGCGGTGATTTGTCCTCTCCTAAAACTTTTATTTTATCGAAGAGTTTGAATGTAACACCATAATTTGCAGAACAGAAGTTTTGTATTTGCTCATTTGTTCCCGGTTCCTGTCCGCCGAAATCATTGCAGGGGAAAGCTAAAATTTCAAAACCCTGCGGTTGATATTGTTCATAAATTTCTTGCAGCTCTGCGTACTGTGGAGTATTACCGCACTCACTCGCAACGTTTACAATCAATAAAACTTTACTGTTGTAATGGGAAAGATTTATTACATTTTTATTCATATCTAGTACTGATATGTCGTTAATGCTATTCAAAGTTTCATCACCTTCATTATTTGAAGTTGAACCGAAATTATTTTGTGCTGTTAATTGAAAAACAGCAGCGCTAATTAAAAAAAAATAAAAGAATATCTTAATCATTTTTTTACCTATAATTTTTTATAAAACACAATAAAATGAAGCAAAGTTCAGGATAATTATTTTTTAATACGCACAACATCCATTACCAGACAGGATGAAAGTGGCTGCAAACCTGTATCTCTTCTGAATTTAAATATGCCTTCACCAACCAGTTGCCCTAAGAAGAAAGCTGTAATTGTAAATGGAAAAGAAAACAATTCGAAACCTGTTTCAGAAAACAATCTAAATAAAATAATAAACGGTATTGGCAGATGAATTGCCGAAAACCATTGAAGTGAAAATTTTTTAACGTTTATCCGCCAATAGCCGAACGGCAGGTTAAGTATAAAAACAAATAAAGATATTAAAAAAAGATTCATCTGATTTTGAAAAATTTAAGCAGGAACTTAGTGAAAAATGAGTGCAGAGAAAAATAAAAAATCCCCCTCCTTTTGAGAAGGAGATGTTTATTTAACTCATTAAAACACCAATTGCAGCAGTACTAACGATATCATCAACACTGCAACCGCGGCTTAAATCGAAGAATGGTTTATTCAAACCCTGAACCATTGGTCCGATTGCTTCTGCACCACCCCAGCGCTGTGCGATTTTGTAACCGATGTTTCCTGAATTCAAATCAGGAAAAATTAATACATTTGCTTTACCTGCAACACTGCTGTCCGGTGCTTTCTTTTTCCCAATTGATTCAATTACCGCAGCATCGAATTGCATTTCGCCGTCAATATTAATATCGCTTCGTTTTGAGCGGACTATTTCTGTGGCTTTTAAAACTTTATCAATGGCTTCGTGCTTCGCGCTGCCTTTTGTAGAAAATGAAAGCATTGCAACCGACGGTTCTTCTCCGGTAAGTTTTCTGTGGTTATCAGCAGTAGAGATTGTAATATCTGCAAGTTGCTTTTCATCGGGATCGGGAACAACTGCACAATCAGCAAAGGAATAATTTTTTTCAGGAAACAGCATCAGGAAAAAGCTCGATACGATTGAAATACCTTCCGGCATTCCAACGCATTGAATTCCTGCACGCATAACATCTGCCGTTGCAGATGCTGAACCGGCTACACTTCCATCTGCCATATTTTCTTTTACCATCATTGCAGCAAAAAATAAATCACGCTGCACAGTATTTCTTGCTTCTTCAATCGTTATGCCTTTGTGCTTTCGCAGGTTGTAAAAGATATTTGTAAAATCGCTCAGCTTATCTGATTTAGTTTGATCAATAATTCTCACACCGGTTAAATCCACATCAAGTTTTTTTGCATCCTTTAATATTCTGTCTTCATCGCCAAGTGTAATAACAGCGGCTATTTTTTCTTTTGTAAGTTTTTCTGCAGCTTTAAGTACTCTTTCATCGTGGGACTCGGGAAGAATGATTGTTTGGTTAAGCTTTGAGGCTTTCTGTTTCAGTTCATCTATAAATTTTATATCCATTTTTTCTCCAGATTTTTCGGAATTGAAGTCCAAAATTACAAAAATATCGTCACAGCACGTGTGATTTAATCATCAACCAGGATAAAATTTTGGGCATTGAGTTTGGGTATGAATTATTCTTAAATATCAACTAATTACAAATGAATAAATGCGTGTTTTTATTGCTTTTTGATGCCGAATAATATACATTCACAACCTTAATTTTATTATGATTGCCACGAATCTGCAGAGCCTTCGGGACAGGATAAACGAAAAGTGTACCGCCTGCAATCGGGAACCGGAGGAAATTAAACTAATCGCTGTTTCCAAGTTCTTTGGCATTGATGCAATCAATGAAGCGAACATCTTAGGTATCACTGATTTCGGTGAAAATAAAGCGCAGGAATTGCGTGATAAATTTGAGCTCATCGGAGGAAAAGTTACCTGGCACTTTATTGGAACTTTGCAGAGAAACAAGGTGAAGTACGCTATAAAAGCCTCTGAGTTCATTCATTCTGTAGATTCTGCGCGACTTGCGGAAGAAATAAACAAGCAGGCACAAAAGCACGATAAAATTCAAAAAATTTTAATTGAAGTTAAAACTTCCGAAGAAGAGAGTAAAGCTGGCATAGATGAACAAAATGAAATTTTAAAGCTTGCAGAGTTTTGTAATGAGAAACCAAACTTAAAGTTAATTGGATTGATGACAATGGCGCCGTTTACGGATGACGAAAAGAAAATTAGGAAAAGTTTTAGTGATTTACGTAAATTGAAAGATAAATTAAATAATCAAGGATTTGACCTCAAAGAATTATCGATGGGGATGACAAATGACTTCGAAATTGCAATCGAAGAAGGCTCAACGATGCTTAGAATCGGATCGGCTATCTTTGGTCAAAGGCAATATTCTAAAGACTGGAGGCAGTTATGAAACTTAGCCCTCTTTTAATTAAAAAGCAGGAGTTTTCGAAATCCGTTCGCGGCTTTAATCCCGAAGAAGTTCAGACTTTTCTAGATAAACTATCCAGCGAAGTGGACAGTCTTTTAAGAGAAAATGAAGAGCTGAAAATGGAAGTTGGAGAATTGCATGAAAAGGTAGTTGAATTTCAGAAAATAGAAAAAAATCTCCAGGATACATTAATTAAAGCGCAGGAATCTACCTCAAAAACTCTCGAGTCAGCAAAGAAGCAAACCGGCCTTATGATTAAAGAAGCTGAAATTAAAGCTTCTCAATTAATTGAAAACGCACGCGAAAATGCTAACGAAATCCGAAATGCAGTTTCTACTTTAAAGGAAGAAAAAGATTTGATAATTGCCAGGCTTCGAGCAATTGTAAATTCACAGGCAAACCTTCTGGAAGGAAAAGTAAAAGAAGCAGGCGAAGAATCAAGCGAATCAAAAAAACAGGGTTCATCAGAAAAGGTTGATGTGGACGTGGACGATATTGTGGATAAACTTTTATAAAATATGAGCGAGTTAATTTCAAATATAAATGAAACTCTTTCCGCAATTAGAAAAAGAACATCTGATATTTATCCAATTGGAATTATTTTAGGAACCGGTTTAGGGGGATTGGTTAAAGAAATTGATGTAAAACATGAAATTGACTACGATAAGCTTCCGCACTTTCCAATATCAACCGTTGAATCACATCATGGCAAGTTAATTTTTGGAACAATTAATGGCAAAAATGTTGTTGCAATGCAGGGCAGATTTCATTTTTACGAAGGTTACTCGATGCAGCAAATTACCTATCCTGTACGCGTAATGAAATTTTTAGGGGTTCAAACTTTGCTTGTCTCAAACGCCTGCGGTGGAATGAATCCCGATTACACACGTGGTGATATAATGTTAATGGCAGATCATATTAATCTGCTTGGAGACAATCCTCTTATCGGTAAAAATGAAGATGAGCTTGGTCCGCGGTTCCCCGATATGAGCGAACCGTATAATTTAAAATTAATTGAACTTGCAGAACAGATTGCACAGGAAAATAAAATAAAGATTCAAAAAGGTGTTTATGTTGCAGTACCTGGACCGAATTTGGAAACAAGAGCAGAGTACAGATTTTTAAGGATTGCCGGCGCCGATGTCGTAGGAATGTCTACCATTCCTGAAAATATTGTAGCAAATCACATGGGTATGAAAGTTTTAGGCATAAGCATTATTACAGATGAGTGTTTCCCCGATACTCTAAAACCTGTTAACGTTGAAGAAATAATAGCTACAGCAATGGAAGCTGAACCTAAAATGACTTTGATTATGAAAGAATTAATAAAGAGAATAAAATAATGAAAAAAACTTTATCACAATACAGTATACCTGTTTTGCTGGGCATTCTTGTTTTTGCGTCTAACTTTTTAAATACAGAGTTGTTTCATTTTGGCGATCAGAATTTTGCCGTTTGGTTTGTGCTTTCAATTTTATGTTTTGCATGCGGCTGGTATATTAATCGTTCACTAGGCTGGCAGTTTGGCGGAAAAGTTCTATTCTCAGTTATAATTTCTGTTACTTTAATAAGTGTGGTGATGATTGTCTTTTTCTACGAATATTTTGGCACTGCTGAAATTCTTACTGAAAACTTGATTTTATACAGTTTGCGGAATATAACACTCGGAGCGATGGGAATTTTTGGAATGTCAATTCAAGAAATTTTGAGCGGTGAAAAACAGGCTGCAATTTTAAGGGAAAAGGTTAAAGTTTTGGAAGCAACCGCAGACGATTCAAAAAAAGAAGCCCAACTGGTTTTAAAGGAAGCAAATTTAAAAGCAGAAAAAATTATTAACGATGCGGAATTAAATTCAAAAAATATTGTACTAACAAAAGAAAGAATTGAAAAAGAGTTGAAAGAATTTATCCAAACCGAAAGAGAATTAATAAAAAGGTACGAAGAGTTATAATTTAATTCTTATTATATGATGTACAAGCAAGGCATTGAAAAAATAGGCTATCCGGCAATTGAAAAGGACATACTGAAGTTCTGGAAAGACAATGGTGTGTTTGAGAAGAGCGTTGAAAACCGTTCGAAGGATAACACTTTTGCATTTTATGAAGGACCGCCAACCGCAAACGGAAAACCCGGAATCCATCATGTAATCTCACGAACACTAAAAGATCTAATCTGCCGTTATAAAACAATGAAAGGTTTCCGTGTTGAAAGAAAAGCAGGTTGGGACACGCATGGATTGCCCGTTGAAATTGAAGTTGAAAAATCACTCGGTATAAAAAATAAAAGCGAAATACCCAAATACGGTGTAGATAAGTACAACAAAGCCTGCCGCGATTCTGTTTTTACTTACCTCGATTTGTGGAATGAGATGACCGAGAGAATGGGCTACTGGATTGATTTAAACTCAGCTTACATAACTTTAAAAAATGAATACATCGAGTCGGTTTGGTGGGCGTTAAAAACCTTATTCGATAAAGGACTTATTTATAAAGATTATAAAATTGTTCCGCAAGATCCTAAATCGGAAACAGTTCTTTCTGCGGCAGAATTAGCACTTGGTTATAGGGAAACAAAAGATCCTTCAATATATGTTTTATTCAAAATAAAAGATAAAGATGAATATTTTCTTGTTTGGACAACAACACCATGGACTCTGATTTCAAACGTTGCGCTTGCAGTTGGTTCCGATGTTACTTACGCGAAAGTTAAAAATAAAGAGAAGGTTATAATTCTAGCTAAGGACTTACTTTCGATTTTAGACGATGATTATGAAATAGTTGAAGAAATTAAAGGCAGTGCTCTTGAAGGAATTGAGTACCATCAGCTTCTTCCTTATTCAAAAGTAAATAAAAAAGCTTTCTTTGTTTGTCTTGCAGATTTTGTAAGTACGGAGGATGGATCAGGAATAGTGCACATTGCCCCTGCGTTTGGTGCAGATGATTATGACCTTTCAAAGAAATACAATCTGCCAATGCTCCAACCGGTTGACAGAGGTGGTAAATTTACATCTGAAGTAACAGATTTTGCAGGACAGTTTGTTAAAGATGCTGATAAAGAAATTATCATAAAATTAAAAACTGAAGGCAAACTTTATAAAAAGGAAACAATCGTTCATACATATCCCTTTAGCTGGCGAAATCAGGATGTGCCAGTTATTTATTATGCACGCGAATCGTGGTTTATTAAGACTACATCTGTTGCAAAAAGAATGGTGGAACTTAATAAAACAATCAAATGGCAGCCGCGGGAAGTTGGCACGGGAAGATTTGGCAATTGGCTTGAGGAAAATAAAGATTGGGCTTTATCACGTGATAGATTTTGGGCAACCCCTTTGCCGATCTGGATAAATGATGATGGAGATATGTTTGCAGTTGGAAGCATTGAAGAATTAAAGCAAGGTTTCATTGAAGAGAATAGTAAGAGAATTCCTGTAAGCGAAGTTGAAGATATTGATTTGCACAAACCATTTGTTGATAGAGTCCTATTTGAAAAAAACGGAAAGATTTATAAAAGAACTCCAGAACTAATTGATGCCTGGTTCGATTCAGGGGCAATGCCATTTGCACAGTTTCACTATCCTTTTGAAAACAAAGAGTGGTTTGAGCAAAAAGCCTTTCCTGCAGATTTTATTTGTGAAGGAATTGATCAAACTCGTGGTTGGTTTTACACTTTGCATGCAATTGCAACAATGCTTTTTGATAATGTTGCTTACAAAAATTTAATTGTAAACGAACTAATTCTCGATAAAACCGGCATGAAAATGTCCAAATCGAAAGGAAATACAGTTAATCCTTTTGAATTATTTGAAAAATACGGTGCAGATGCGACAAGATGGTATTTAGTTGTTAATAGTCCTCCATGGCGACCGACACTTTTTGATGAAGATGGTTTGTTGGAAGTTCAAAGAAAATTTTTTGGAACACTATTAAATACTTATTTATTTTTTGCTCTTTATGCCGCTATTGATGGATTTAAATTTAAAGAAAAACCTGTTGCACTAGCTCAAAGGGAAGAAATTGATAGATGGATTTTATCAAAGCTCAATTCGCTTATTGCTAATTATGAAAAGTTTATGGATGATTACGATGTTACTCGTGCTGCACGTTCAGTTTCGGAATTCACAATTGATCACCTTTCAAACTGGTATGTAAGACGCTGCAGAAGAAGATTTTGGAAATCTGAAATGAATGAAAACAAACTTGCAGCATATCAAACATTATACGAATGTCTTGAAACAATTTGCAAATTAACTGCACCGTTTGCACCATTTATTTCTGAAGAAATTTATCAAAACCTAAACAGCATTACTGGAAGAGAAAAATTTGAATCTGTTCATTTAACGAATTTTCCTGGAAAAGGAGAGCGTGATACTAATTTGGAATTAAAGATGGATGTTGCTCAGCACGTAGTATATCTTGCACGTGCAATCAGAGCAAAATCTAATTTGAAAGTCAGACAGCCGCTTGAAAAAATTATGGTTGCAGTTGATAAAGAAAAACAAGAAGCAGTGATGAATATGAAGAGTGTAATTTTAGATGAAGTGAATATAAAAAGTCTTGAAATTTTGGAAGATGAAACCACGATTGTTAGAAAATCCGCAAAACCCGATTTCAAAACAATAGGTCCTAAATTCGGTAAAAATGTAAAACTGGCAGCCGAAAGAATTAAGGATTTATCTAAAAAAGAAATTTCAGAAATTGAAAAAGGTATAATATTAACTGTAGAATTTAAAGGTGAAAAACTTACAATATCACCCGAAGATGTTGAAATTTTTAAAGAAGAAATCAGCGGCTGGGTTGTTGAATCGGAAGGTGGAATAACAGTTGCAGTAAATACTGAACTTACAGATAATTTAATTGCAGAAGGATTAGCACGTGAATTTGTAAACAGAATTCAAAATATGAGAAAAGACGCCGGCTTTGAGGTAACGGATAAAATAAAGGTTTTATACACAGGAACAAACAAATTAACAAATGCAATAAAAGTTTTTACTAATTATATTTCAACAGAAACACTTGCAGAAAAATTAGAATACACTGATAGATTAAATGGGGGTGTTGTACGCGATTGGAAAATTGGGGAACATAATTGTAAAATTCAAATAGAAAAGATAAGCACTTAAAATATAGGAGTAAGTGAAATGGCGAAGAAAGTAACCAAAAAAACCTCCGGAAAGAAATCTCCCAAAGGTAAAAAAGTAACAAAGAAGAAAACGGTAAAAAAATCTGCTAAAAAGGCTGCAAAAAAAATTGTTAGCAAGGCACCAAAAAAGAAGGTAACTAAAAAGAAAACCACCGCAAAGAAAAAGGCTGTAAAAAAATCAACCAAACCTTCTAAGCAAACGAAGAAAAAGATTGATTTAAAACGACCACTAATTAAGAAAGCAACCACAGTAGCTGAGGTTGAATCTACCTTAGAATCGAGAGCAAAAGCTATTAAAAAAATTAAAGGTTATAGTAAAAAAGAACTTGAGCATTTTAAGACAATAATACTTGAAAAAAGAGATGAAATAATTGAGCAGCTTCAAAATTTAAGAGAACAAATGCTCGATCCTACAACGGGTGAATATATTAATGAAAATTCACCATACTCTCTTCACATGGCAGAGCAGGGCACAGACGCAATGGAAAGAGAAAAAACATTTTTATATGCTCAAAGAGAAAATAAATTTTTAGGTTATCTAGAAGATGCTCTTAAGCGTATAGAAACCGGCATTTACGGTATATGTATTGAATGTATTGATGAACCGCAGAACCTTTGCGAAACATGTCCGCTTATTCCAAAAGAAAGACTCGAAGCTGTTCCGCATAGTCAGCATTGCTTACCAATTAAGCAAAGGCAAGAGAAAAAATAATTTCGTTGAAGAAAATTATCATTCCGAAAATCTGCAATAGCGGGAATTATAATTCTTTTTAATTAACTATTAAGAAATTTTTAACATTCTATTTGACAAGTGAAAAGTTTTACAAAAATGCTGCTGATAACCTCAGCGGTTATAATTTTAGATCAGGTAACAAAGCTTTATATAAAAGGAATTAGTATACCTTTTTTGGATATTAACTTTGTTGGCATGTTTCTGGGTGAATCAATTTCAATCATCGGGAATTTTTTCAGAATAACATTTACTGAAAACCCGGGAATGGCTTTTGGCTTTGATCCCGGATCAAACTTTAAACTGTGGATATCATTGTTTTCGCTTATTGCCAGCATTGGTTTGCTAATTTATTTATATATAGTAAGGAATAAATCGCTTAGCTTAAAGCTCGCAATTGCATTAATTTTAGGCGGCGCAATTGGAAATCTTATAGATAGAATGTTTTATGGTGTCCTGTTCGATTATGCGCCTTTGTTTTACGGCAAAGTTGTTGATTTTTTTGATTTTGATTTTTTCAATTTTACCATTTTAGGCAGAAACTACGAACGCTGGCCGATTTTTAATATAGCAGATGCTTCAGTTACAATTGGCGTTTTGATATTGCTGTTTTTTTACAAACAAACAAAAAGTTCGGAAGAAGTTGAGTCAAATCAGACCGGCGAATTGGGGCAATCAATTGAAAGTAGCAAACTTGATAAAGGTGCAAATAAAAATGATGGGGCTGATTTGAACAATGAAAAGGATACTTTATCAAATGACCAATCTGGTAAAGGAAAAACGATTTCTATTTGAGGTTCCTGAAGGTAAAAAGAAGGAAAGATTAGACCTTTTTCTTACTAACGTAATTGAAAACGCCACCCGTTCTAAAATCCAAAAGCTTATAGAGGCTGAACTCGTAAAAGTTAATGGCAAACCAGCGAAAGCAAATTATAAAATTAGACCAAATGATATTATTGAAGCTGTTCATCCAATTACACCCAGACCCGAGTATACTGAACCTGAAAACATTCCTATCGATATAATTTATGAAGATGAATATTTAATTGTTGTAAATAAACCTGCAGGAATGGTCACACATCCTGCATATGGAAATTATACCGGCACATTAGTTAATGCACTGCTGCATCACACCTCAAAATTAAGTGAGCTCAATCAGCCTGGGAGACCTGGTATAATTCATAGATTGGATAAAAACACAAGCGGGCTTTTAGTTGTTGCAAAAGACGATTTTACTCATGCTGAAATAGCAAAACAGTTTTCCAAAAGAACAATTGAACGCGAGTATCATACAATTTGCTGGGGCAACTTTAAAGAGAAATCTGGAGAAGTTTCATCTAACATTACACGCAGCACAAAGGACAGGAAGAAGTTTAGTACTGCTGTTTCAAAAGGCAAGCCTTCTTTAACTCTGTTTGAAGTAATTGAAGAATTTGAGTTTACAACTTATTTAAAAGTAAAATTAAAAACCGGTAGGACACATCAAATACGAGTACACCTTTCCAGCATTGGTAAACCTGTTTTTGGCGATCCGACTTATGGCGGCAGACAAATCCATTACGGTTCTGAACTCCCGAAGATTAAAAAAAGAGTTCAAAATTTATTGGATATAATGCCAAGGCAGGCACTTCACGCAAAAACAGTCGGTTTTTTACATCCATTTAAAAAAGAAATGATGTCTTTCAATTCCGATTTACCTGAAGATATGAAACTACTGATCAGCGAATTAAAATGTGCATAAATCTCAACAGCTTTTTTTAATTGCTTATATTTGTATCGGTACAAAACCATTTGTTGAGGAAAATTCAGTAAACTAATCTTATGTTAAGATTTTACAATACACTTACAAAAAAAATAGAAGAGTTCAAACCTCTCAATCCACCAAATGTTACTATGTACATTTGCGGACCTACTGTATATGACTTTTTTCACGTAGGAAACGCTCGCACGTTTGTTTTAGCAGATGTGATAAGAAAATATCTTGAATACAAAGGTTTCAATGTAAAATTTGTGATGAATTTAACCGACATTGATGATAAGATTATTAAAAAATCAAATGAAGAAAAAATATCAACTAACGATGTAGCAAAAAAGTATACTGATGCTTTTTTTAAAGATCTTAAAAACTTAAATATTAAAGAAGCAACATTATATCCAAAAGCAACGGAGAATATTCAAGACATAATAAATATGATTAAGTCCTTAATTGATAAAGGTTTTGCTTACAATGTTGAAGGAAATGTGTTTTACAATGTGAACAAATTTAATTCTTATGGCAAGCTTAGCGGAAAAAATATTAATGAACTTGAATCAGGTGCAAGAGTTGAAATTAATGAGAGCAAGCAGCAGCCGTTAGACTTTGCTCTCTGGAAAAAAGCAAAAGAAGGTGAACCATACTGGGAAAGCCCTTGGGGCAAAGGTAGACCAGGTTGGCATATCGAGTGTTCAGCAATGAGTTGCAAACATCTTGGAGAGACTTTCGATATTCACGCCGGCGGAAACGATTTAATTTTTCCACATCATGAAAATGAAATTGCACAAAGTGAAGCATTTACAGATAAACCATTTGCAAAATACTGGATTCATTTTGGATTTCTAAATATCAATAAAGAAAAAATGTCTAAATCCCTTGGTAATTTTTTTACAGCTCGAGAAGTTTTAGAAAAATTTTCACCCGAGGCAATCAGATTGTTTTTTCTTCAAGCTCACTATCGTGGTCCTTTAGATTTTACAGATGAACTTCTTGCTGCTGCTGAAAAAGGACTTGAGAAAATAAAAAACCTTCAGGATACAGTTACAAACGAATTAAAAAAATATAATCAGAATGGAAAAATGCCCGAGTTTGATTTTGATGATTTTGAACAAAGATTTAATAAAGTAATGGATGATGATTTTAATACCTCACAAGCAGTTTCTGTAATTTTCGATTTTATTAAGGAAATAAACAAAACAATAGCTGAAAATACTTCTTTGAATGTTGATTTTTATAGGAAGATTAATAACTTTCTGGAATCGATAACTCGAAGTATTTTGGGAATAACAAAGGATAAATCCGTGGCGGATAAACCCGATTCTTTATTGGAAAATAAACTTGTTGAAATTCTTATTGATATCAGGTTAAAAGCAAAAAAGAAAAAGAATTTTTCACTTGCCGATGAAATTAGAGATAAACTATCTAGTATAGGAATTACAATTAAAGATACTAAAGACGGGACTGACTATTTTCGAAACAACTAAATCATTTTGAAAAAGGGAGGAAGAATTGCAGCGCAAGGCTCAGCATCTTCCAAAAGTTCTTTATGTTGAGGATGACCAGATTAGCAGGGAAGTTGTCACCTTGTTTCTTAAAGGTGAGTTTGATGTTGATTTGGCCGCTGATTCTACCGAAGCAATGTTGAAAATTAAAAAAAATAAGTTTGATGCTATATTGATGGATATAAACCTTTGCAAGGGTTTAGGTGGCTTAGAGCTTGCCCAGGAAATTAAGGGGTTTGCTGATTACAAAACCGTTCCAATAATTGCCGTTACAGCGCATGCTTTTAAAGAAGACGAAAGAAAAATATTAAAAGGTGGTTGCTCACATTACATTTCAAAACCATTTAACAGAAAATCGTTGCTGGGTTTAGTACACAAGGCTCTAGACAATTAGTTTTTTACAGGTACATCAAAAATATTTCCCATTCCTAAAATTAATTCCGGATCGAATTTCTTTTTTATCTGCACCATCATTTTAACCGCATCAGATCCATACATATTAATTAAATATTCTTTTTTATTTTTACCAACGCCATGCTCTGCAGAAAAAGTGCCGCCAATATTTATTGCTTCTTTGCAGAATTGTTTGTAAAGAATTTGTGCTAATTTAAATTCTTTGTTGTTTTTAGGAAGCATATTTAAGTGGAGATGAGAATTTCCAAAATGGCCGTAAACAACATATTCTAAATCATTTTTTTTAACTTCATTTGTCATATACGAATAGAAATATTGCAGTTCACTGTCCGGCACTGCGATGTCCGTCCCAAGTTTTCTAAACTTGTTTAAAGATATATATTCGTTTACCTTGGCAGAAATGCTGTGCCTAAAATTCTCTATTTTTGCTCTATCCTTCTCTGTAATTGCTATCCATGAATCATTAATATTACCCTTGTGTTTTTCTATTATTTCAGCACATCTTTCAATTATTAATTCCTCATTATCAGGAGTGGTTTCCTGCTCAAACCATACTGCTGCCTTTGCATTTGTGGGAATATGAAAATACTCTTTCTTAAGAAAGTCTAATGAATTCTTATCAAAATATTCCAATGATATTGCATCAATTGTGTTCTCTGTTCCTTTGTTTCGTGATATGTAGGATTCTTCTCGAGAATCTCGAATAAAACCAAAAGCATCATCTTCATCATTAAAGAAAATGACAGTAGAAAAAATACTTTTGGGATAGTCCAATAACGATAATTTTATTCTTGTAAACATCCCGAGAGTACCTTCAGAACCTATGAAAAGATCTATCGCGTCCATATTTTTTTTACAGAAGAATCCTGCAGCATTTTTAGTAATTGGAATGTGAATTTCCGGAAGTTCCAGTTCAATCGACCTATTAGTATTAGTTTTAATAGTAAGCTTGTCATCGATTGCAAATTGTTCACCTCGACTTATTGTGATAAATTCACCTGTTGGAAGCAGTATTTCCAGACTCGAAATAAAGTTTCTTGTTGCGCCATACTTAAATGATTTGGCACCCGATGCGTTTGTTGCTACAATTCCTCCAATAAAACAGTTTAGTTCTGTTGGATCCGGGGGATAGTACAAGCTGTAGCTCTTCAATTTATTTAAAAATTCCGAGAGAAGTACTCCTGGTTCGACAACCGCATACTTTTCCTTCTTATTGATTTCAATTATTTTATTAAGTCTTTCTGTTGAAATTACTATTCCGCCCTTAGGGACAGCAGCCCCTGTAAGTCCGGTTCTATTGCCGCTTATAGTAACCTGTATTTTCTTTTCTGATGCTTCTAAAAATATTTCTCGCATGTCTTTTACCGATTCAGGAAAGTATACTGAATCACAAAAACCTTCAGTATTTGATGAGTCCTTTAAATAATCTTGTATTTGATCTTTATCTTTTTTTACAATCATTTTACAATAGTTGAGATGTTACTATGAGTAAGAATATTTGTAAATGAATTTTCAATTTTAATAAGTGCATTTAAATACTTTCTAAAATCACTTTTCTCCTTTTGGTCATTACAATCTGTATAGAAATCATATCTTAATAAATTAAACATATTTTCTAATGCTGATTCTGCCTCTTTCATTGGGAAGGCAGTATCTCTTAAATGATGAATCAACTTTAGAGTATTAAATGCATCGAACCAATTTATTCTCTGGTAATTTAACTGTCTTTCCGAATTACAATTACCTAATATTTTTTCCCATTTTGCAGAAAAATCTTTTTGAATAAAATAATTATACAATTCGATATGAATATCTTTTGATCTGCGCAGCAGTACTTCCGTGTTTAATGCTTCGTCAGAATTAAACAACTCAATCCATTGCTTTAAAATAACAAACACTTTTGGATCATATAGTAAAAATTGCTTTTTGCCATTTTGAAATTGTGTGACGCTTTTACCGGTTCCGAAGGGAACTCTCCATGATTGTCGTGCTGATGGGTAAACTACTGTACGGTTGATCTTATTTATTTTAGAAATCTTCGCAAGTTTTTGAAGAAAATAAAAATCCTCTGCAGCCTGTCGTGTGTTCATACCACCCACTTTTATGTAAGCTTCGCTATCGCAAGCGAACGCTGAACCAATTGTGTGGTAAGCAAAATGTGATTTTGCAAATAATAAACCAATAACATAATATCTTAAGAAAATTTCATAACCAATTATTGTTTCAGTATCAGACTCAGAATCAGTCCTATGTAAAAACTCAATAGTTGCAGCGCTTAAATATAGATCATTAAATGCGTCTGTAATTGCTGACATATAATTTTCTTCAACTGTGCAATCGGCATCCAAAGAAATTATTATTTTCATTTTTTGTGATGAGTAATCGAACACCGTTAATGACAGGTCCATTCCAATCTTTCTTGCAAGACCAACGCCGCCAGTTTTATCATTTAACTCATTCCCTTTGGATGAAGCATCCACTAAACCGAGTTGAATCTGTTTATCAAGCAGGAAATTATTCAGAGCAAGTAATGATCTGTCGTGAATGAGTTCCCGAAGAAAATCAATGCTTTTTTTATTATTATTTTTTACTTCTTCGGATGAGGAGTGAAGATTATTAATTACAAATAGAATGAGTGTGTTATCTAAAATGTGCTGATCATTTTTTGATAAAGATGCCAACAGCGTTTTGATATTTTCGTATTCAGAAATTGCCGGAATCACAACAACATTTTCAATACCTTCCTTTTGGTTCCATTCCAAATTCCATTTAGCGGATGATTTTTTGTTAAAATATTTGTTAACCGTTTCAGGAACTTGCATCGTTCTTTTCTAATTCTGCCTTTGTGAAGTGTAAAATTTCACCATAGTTATTTCCGTTGAACCATTTAATTTTTACTCCCTCCTTTTCCATCTTGCTAAACCATGTAAGCTGCCTTTTTGAAAAATTATGAATTGCACTGTTCAATTTTTGGAACATATCATTGTAATTTATTTCGCCCAGAACATATTGTGTTATATATTTATATTCTAATCCAAAGAATATCAACTTTTCATGTTTGATTCCTTTTTTAATAAGCATTTTTACTTCTTCAATCATTCCGGACTGTAATCTCACTGTTAATCTATTGGTAATATTTTGCTTAATAATTAAACGCCCTGGTTTAATACCGATATTTAATGAAGTTAAATTATTGTTATCGACATTTGTTTCATTTCTTGATCTTTCAATCATTATTGCACGAATAATTCTTTCCTTAAATATCAAATCTGTTGTATTGTGAAGTTTGGGATTTAAACTTAATAGAAGTTTTAATAGTTCATCTTTTGTGAGTTTTTTTAATCTTTTATATTCTTCAGTATCATCTTTTAACGGAGGAAGATGATAATTTTGAAGCACAGCACTGATGTACATTCCGGTTCCGCCGACCATTATTGGTATTTTCTTTTTCTTTGAAATCAGATTAAAAGCAGCAGCAAAATCCTCTTTAAATCTAAATAGATTATATTCTTCATTTGGCTCACAAATATCTATTAAGAAGTAGTTAATATTTCTTTTTATAAGCTCATCGAGATCTTTTCCGGTTCCGATATTCATTCCTCTGTAAACCTGTCTTGAATCGGCAGAAATAATTTCCCCATTGAGATCTTCAGCAAGTTGAGCTGCAATTGATGTTTTGCCTGTAGCTGTAGGTCCGAGAACCGTAATTAAGTTGTAGTTCATTAATTAAAATAGAATAAAAAATTTCTATCCTAATTTAAAGAAGAATTACTTACGGGAAGAGTTATTGTGAAAGTAGTTCCTTTTCCTTTGGTGCTGTTAAATTCAAGCTGCCCGCTATGGCTGGAAATAATTTGCTTAGCAAGTAATAAACCTGCATTTGGTTTTACAGTAGAATCTCTTCCAAGTATGATGTCTTTAAATTCGCCCTCAACATCTTGAAGTAAACCTTTTCCTTCTGCCTGTATACTAATAGTGATTGATTCATCCTCTAAATTAGTGCTTAAATAAATTTTGCCGTCTATTTTAGAATCTTCGCAGCAATACCTGATAATCTGGTATAGAGCAGAATAGAATTTCCCTCTGTCTATATTTACAAGAGCACCATCGCCAATTTTTTTAAAAAGGGTAACTTCTCGTGCCTGGCAAAATTCGGATAAGAGTTCAAGAACATCTTCTATGAATTCGTTAAAATGAATTCCTCTTAACTCAAGCTTATAATCTTCCAATGATGAGCTAAGCAAAGTATCAGTAAGATCTTCAATTGAGGCTGCCTGCTTTTGGAGCATCCTAATTACCTCATCAACTTCTTCCGATAATTTTTTTTCGCTGAGAATTTCCGTGTAATTATTAATTATACCAACCGGACCTTTAATTTCTCTTAACAAAATATCTTTTAATTTTTTATTTGATTTTTGTCTTTCTTCTTCCAGATAATTTTCAAGCCTGTATGCTCTTTCAATTGCACTAACAATTTGTTTCGAAAGCATATTGATATACGCAAGATCATTCTCAGAATATTTTTTATTTTCACGCGCTAATTGAATAACGGCGACAGTATCACCTGTTTCGCTTATAACAGGAAAGTAAAGTATTCTTTTAAGCCTTGCAGAGCCAGGCTGATCTATATCAGAATTGTAACGTGAATCTTCCGTTGGTCGTTCAAAATTGAGTATCTTCTTTTGAAGTGCACTCGAACCTGTAAGTCCCTCCGGCAGTGGAAAAACTTCTTCGCTATATTTTTTCTCCTTAACAGATATCTTTTTGACAATCGATTGCTTTTCATCAACGAGTAACAAGTTCCCGCTTTCAGATGATGTAAGATCCTTTAATGCTTTAACAGTTTTTTCAATTAAATCGGCTATGGTAATACTATTATAAATTATTTCTATGCTTGCAAAAATCTTTCTAACCATTTCCCTGTTTATACCGATATCCTCTGTAGGTTTTGGTGGTTCTTTTTTTTCTGCTACTTCGTTTTTTTCTTCAACTTTAGCAATAATATTTTCATCAGCATTAGATTTTGATTCGGGCACCCCATCAGTTTTTTCTACATCTTCTGAGTGAATTTTCCAATCCTTAAATTCCTCACTTTTACCAAGTAGTTCTTCATTCAACTTTTGCGATAGGTCCTCCGGCGTTAAATAATTTTCGATATCATTTTGTGCCGGTTCGTCGGTTTGTTCTTCTAATAATTGGTTGGGAATTACAGAGGTATCATCATTATTGTTTCCATTTGCTTTTTCTAACACATTCTCAACATCAGTTGATGCTTTAAAGCTTATCGGTCTTGCTTTTTCCACAATGCTGAATTTGTGACTAATATCTTTATTTACTTGCGGTAGTTTTATTTCCCCCAGTGTTGAAACATTATTGTTAAACGCAGAATTCTTTAAGGTAAGTTTTTTGAAAAGATTTTTGTCAATTTGGTAATAATGTACTCTGCTGAAGGCAACAGCAGAAGAAATACGGCGCGTGTTTTCAATCAATTCTTTTTCACCGAAAAAATCATTCGAATGTTTATTGCTCACATAATTATTAGAGGAATATTTTACTCTCACCTCTCCTTTTAAAAGCAGAAAAATTCCAGTACTGTCATCGCCTGTTCTGTAAATTATTTCACCCTCTCTTTTCTCTTTCAATTCCCTAGAATCGAAGAATGTATTAATTACGGCTTCGTCAACACCTGCTAAAAGTTTGTTCTTTTTAAGCTCGCGTGGAAATTTAGTTTGCAGCATTATTCGGTTAAAGTGTCCTTAGTAAAATATGGTTATCAAATACGTTATATTATAGAAAAACGAAAAAAGCGCAAAAATTAGGCCATAAATAAGCTTTTCATTACAGCAATATTCTTTAAAAAACGCTATCTTTGAATCCCATTTTGAAAGATAACATCAAATTGATAGAAGAAAAAGAGCTTATTGAAAAAGCCAAAAGAGGCGATAAAAAAGCATTATCAGAAATTGTAAAAAGGTATGAGCAGACCATTTATAATTTTTCCTTTAAAATTTGCCGGGACAAAAACAAAGCCGAACAGATAATGCAGGAAACTTTTTTCAGCATGGTAAAATCTTTACATCAGTTTGATCACAACTCAAAACTATCTACATGGCTTTACAGAATAGTATCAAACCACTGCCTTATGATGGCACGAAAGCTAAAGAGCCGTCCCTTTGTTTCATTTGATGATAATGATAACCTTTTTGAAGAAAAATTTACTGCTGATTGGAGTTCTTTACCTTACAAGAATACAGAAAATGAAGAACTCAAAAAAATATTGGATCAAGCGATACAAAAGTTAGAACCCGAATATAGGATGGTTTTTTTGCTTAGAGATGTGGAAGGTTTATCAACCGAAGAGGCAGCAAAGGTTACTGATCTTTCAGTCGCCGCTTTAAAATCGAGATTGCATCGTGCAAGAGCCTTTCTTAGAAAAGAACTTAATGAGGCATTAAGCAAATGATTGAAGAAAAAAAAATCAGTTGCCAAGATGTAATGCAACATGTTTGCGAAAACCTAGGCACAGAATTAAATACGGATAAGTGCAAGGAAATAAAAGAGCATCTCGAGATGTGTCCGCATTGTCAGAATTACTTCAAATCTGTAGAAATTACAATAGATTGCTACCGCAAGTACAATGTAGAATTGCCACCCAATGCACATAAAAGATTAATAGATTTTCTAGGATTAGAAGAATAGAAATTTCAATAACAGTTAGTCGAAATTAATTTAAAACATTAACAAATAAATTAAGAGAATAAAATGCCCTTATTTGAATATAAATGTTCTGATTGCAGTACGAAATTTGAAGTACTTCATAAATCTACTTTAAAAGAAGAAGAAGTGACTTGCCCAAACTGCAAATCTGCTAAAAACAAAAAATTGTTTTCTTCATTCAGTGCATCAGTCTCTTCAGGCTCTGATTACTCTGCAGGAAGTTGTGCCACAGGAAATTGCGGTATACCGGATAGTTCGCCGATGGGTGGATGCGCATCTGGTATGTGCGGTTTAAACTAAGTATAAAATTAAAATACATAGTTTACTATTTATTTCACTTGAAAATTTTAGAGACTTGAGGAGAGAATTTACTTATCCTAAATAATTAGCTGATTTTACTATTCAGTTAGTTCATTTAAGCGTAGCTTTGATTTTTTCTTTGCATATTTATCTCTAAAATCTCGTTCCGGCAGTTCTAATATTTTTGTAAGAGTGCTAATTTCTTTTTGCTCATCATCTATTTCCCTGTAAACTAGAGAAAGATGAAAAGTAGCAATTACTATTCCTGGTTTAAGTTCTAGAGCTTTAAGTAAATACTGTTCTGATTCTTCAAAACTGCCATCCGGCACATCACCAAAAAAAGTATTTGCAAAAAGTCTTTCGAGCCAGCTTAAACTTGCAATTTGCCGATGATAAATTCCTAAAATTATATACGGTAAATAATCGTTTGGATTTCTTCTGATCGATTCCTCGGCATTATTTTTTATCTCATGGGCAAGTTTAACTTTTTCATTTCCTCCTTTATACAATGCAACGTTTCCGTAGGACCATGCGAGATAAGAGTATACCTTTGCACTATCCGGGAACTTGTCTCTGAGTTTTAGTGCATACTCCAATGCTTTATTAACTGCAACTTCGGCTTTTTCTTCATTTCTATGTTCGTAATATTCTTCCCCTAGATCGTTGTAAACTCTCGTAAGTTTTTGCAAAACTTCGAACGCATCAGGTGAGATATTATAAGCTTCTTTGTATTGTTTAACAGCAGCTTCAAAATTAAACCTTGCGTATAAAGAATCTCCCTTCAAAATGTAATCTTTGTATTCATCTGCTGCGAAATTGACACCGAATATAAAAAGAATAAAAGTTACAATTAGCTGAAATAACATATTTACCCCTTAAATTAAACAACATTCAATTGTGAAATTATAAATTTTAGACAAAATATTAAACTGGCTCAGCTCATATTTAATCTGAGCACACAGTATAGGGAGTAGAAAAAATTGAAGATAAAATGCCTTAAAAATTTTTGTTTACATATTAAATTTTGGTATTAGTTAATAGTTCTGTTCTAAATAAGTTGCAATTTATCTTCTATTTTATAAATTCCACCTTAGATAATTAATAACTTTGAACTAAACAGCTTCGTTAATAGCTTTGCAAAGGAATTTCAGACTTTTTAAAGCTATTCGAACATTAGTGTGTTGTAGTAATCTTAACATTAGATCAACGAGTGTTTTCAAAGGTTTATATGATTGAATCTCTACAGTATTTACTTTACAAAGCTTTTCTTAGATATTCGCTATTAACAGCATCATGCTTACTTCAGCCGATCTCAATCCATACCACCATATTAAATAAAGTGCAAATCCAGTTTCGCAAAGAATTGAAAGAGCCTTAATAAAGGAGTTTACTATGAAAATAATTCTACAGATTCTTTTCTCTATTCTATTTTTAATGTATAATTTTTCTGTCGCGGGTACAAAAGGAAAAATAGCCGGACAGGTTACCGATGCTACCACAGGTGAAGCACTTCCGTTTGTGAATGTTATAATTATGGGTACTAGTTTAGGTGCTGCTACGGATATCGATGGATTCTATTCTATTCTTAATGTATCGCCGGGAACTTATACAGTTAAAGCATCTGCAATAGGATATAACAGCGTTTCTGTTCAAGAGGTCCTTGTGTCTATAGATTTAACAACTACTGTAGATTTTCAACTAACTTCAACAAGTGTAGAATTAGAAGGAGAGGTTGTTGTTATTGCCACACGAGATTTAATCAGAAAAGACCTTACCTCAAGCACCTCAATAATCGGAGATGATGTAATCTCACAGTTACCTGTTACCAATATTGGTGATGTGCTCCAACTTCAAGCAGGAATAGTTATATCGCAAGGTGGCAATATTCATATTCGCGGTGGAAGAAGTAATCAAGTTGCTTATCAGATTGATGGCGTTCCTGTCACTGATGTTTATGACGGGAGTGCTCTTGTAAACGTAAATCAGAATGCTGTTCAGGAATTGCAGGTTATTAGCGGTGCGTTTAATGCAGAATATGGTCAGGCTCAATCCGGCGTGGTTAATCTTGTAACTAAAGATGGAAACAATGTTTTCAATTTTAATGTTCAAGCATTTACAGGTGACTACGTTTCCAATCGTACTGAAATTTACGACGAGGAACTTCAAATTAAGAATATAAATCCTGTTGCAATAAGAAATTTTGAGGGCAGCATAAGCGGGCCAATTATTCAAGATGACTTATTCTTTTATTTAAATGGAAGATACTATTTTAATACTGGTTACCTTTATGGTAGAAGAGATTTTTTGATAAGCGATAGAGCACAAGAAAACCCACTTACTCAAGAAATTAGTGTAACGCAAAGTGGTGATGGTAAAAGTGTATCGATGAATGAAAACGAGAATATTTATGGACAAGGCAAATTTACATATAGGGTATTCCAGGGTTTCAAGGTGAGTTTTAATTATATACTTGATAGAAGAAATTATCATGATTACGATCATTTCAATAAATTAACTCCCGATAATAACTTAAATCGCTTTAATAAATCATACACAAATATTTTAGCATTCAATCATGCTCTTTCTTCAACCAGCTATTACACGTTAAACTTAAGCTATTCTTTTAAGGATTATCGACAGTATTTATTTGAAGATATCTTTACAGGCAATCCAAATAAGCCAACTAATTACGAGGATAATTCTACTGTAATTACACCACCATATAGTTTTGGTATTGGGGGTACGAACAATAATAGATTTGTGAGAAATACTGGTACTTATGGCGCAAAACTGGATTGGGCAACTCAATTGAATCAAGAAATAAATTTGCAGTTTGGAGGAAACTTTTCGCAGCATAGAATGTATCTGGAGAACATTAATCTTGTCCCTAAGGTGGATGAAAACGGGCAACGAGTAGAGCCATATAACGTTTCAATTCCCTTGCCATCCACAACTGACTACGATACTTATTTACACGAGCCGATTGAAGCCTCCGGATATGTTCAATCTAAATTTGAAGCATTTAATTTAATTTTTAATCTAGGAGTTAGATTTGATTATTTTCAACCAGATGGAGTTATTTTAACGGATCCAACTGATCCTGACATCTTTAAACCTGCTAAACCAAGTAACAGGTTTAATGATTCAAATGGTAACGGCGTTCAGGATCCGGGTGAGACTTCAAAAACTATTGAAGATAGAGCACAGTACTGGTATAAAGATGCAACTGCTAAAACTCAAATTAGCCCGCGTATTGGTTTAGCATTTCCAATCTCTGATAAAGGTGTTATCCATTTTTCTTATGGACACTTCCTGCAATTACCAAGGTACGAATACCTTTATCAAAATCCCCAGTTTAAATTAGGAGTTAATTCAGGAAATGCAGGATTATTTGGAAATACTAATTTAGAGCCGCAAAAAACTGTAAAAGGAGAAATTGGTTTACAGCAGCAAATTGGTGATGATATTGCTGTTGATTTAACTGTATTCTTTGAGGATTTCAGAAATCTTACTGGTACTCAAACTGAAGAATTCGTAGTTTTTGGTGGCGCACAAACTTATAGTCAGTTTGCGAACACAGATTTTGGTTTGGCGCGAGGATTTGTAATTAAATTTACCAAAAGATTTTCAGGCGGACTGGCTGCTAATTTGGATTATACTTTTTCAGACACCAAAGGCAATTCCTCTGATCCCGCAGATTCAAGGAATGCAGTGCTTGGTGGTGCACTTCCCGAAACAATTATCGCTCCTTTAAACTGGGATCAAACTCACACTTTAAATTTATCAATCGCTTATACTCAACCCAGAGACTGGGGATTCTCAATTATAGGTAATTTTTTTACAGGTCAACCATATACTCCTGAAGTAAACAAAAACACAAGGGTTACTCAAAATGCTTTTCCAAGAAATAGTGATACAAAACCAACGATTTTTAATATGGATTTAAGGGTTTACAAAGACTTTGAAATATCTACTTCGGTGTTAACAATTTTCTTAAGAGTAATGAACTTGTTTGATTCAGAAAATGCTGTCAATGTATATAATGACTCAGGTGATCCGTTTTTCACTTTCGCAAAACTGGAAGCTGAAAGGATCAATCCAACTTTATATAATAATACACTCGATGAACTTTATACAAATCCAACATACTTTTCTGAACCAAGAAGGATGGAATTTGGATTTGCTTTTAATTTTTAATTTTAAAAAAGGGAACAATGAAAAAGCTAGCAATTTTATTATTATTTCTGTCATTTGGGATCGGATTGTATGCGCAGCGAGGTGATCCTACTTTACTTACAATTGGTTATCATACAGGAAACAGAGCAGCAATAACTTATTATAATGATGGCCAAATTGCAGGTGTAAATACGGGTATCGATATACGGGGCGAATGGCCTCTTGGTTCTGGTGAAAATTACATCGGTGACTGTATTCCCTTAATTGGAGTTGAGTTCATAAATAGCTTGAATGATACTCTTCAATCAGTTGTCATTTCAAGAGGACCTAGGAGGGGACAGTTTGAAGAAAGAAGCCCGGTTGACGGACACTTTTGGGGATGGAATCCTGTCCCTGGTTTTAGAAATCCGAACTATTCATCAGTTGCAATGAGTCACATTCCTCAGTCCTGGCCTCTAGGCGGATGGAATGACCCGGTTGCAAAATTCTGGGTAGATGAAAATGGCAACACCGAATGGTTTGGATATTTTGGTAGGGGAATTCAAAATGCAGATCAGGAATCATTCTTTGAAGCGGATGATCAAAAGGATGATGAGTTTAATGCGAATTTCAAGCCAGACAGCACTGACTTAAGCCGGGATGGAATGGGACTGAGGATGAGACAGAGAGGATTCCAATGGTCAAGTTTCCTTGCTGAGGACGCCATTTTTTGGCTATATGAAATAAATAATGATGGAACAACTGTTTACAGGAAAGCTGACTTCGGTACCGTGGTTGGCACACTCGCAGGAGGTGATGGTGATAGCCAGGATGATCTGGGATTTTTTGATATTAAAGACTGGATCACCTATTCGTGGGACAGTGATGGAATTGGAAATAAAGGACAAAAAGTTGGCTATGTTGGTTATGCATTTCTTGAATCTCCGGGTAATCCGTTTGATGGTATTGATAATGACGATGACTCGAAATCATCCTCTCCTAGGTTTGTTCAAACTGATTTTAATGCAGTAATATACAATTCAGGCGATCAAGTTGTGCTCATAAATGAAGTAACAAACCCGCAGGGTTTAAGAATTTACGAAAGAACTCTCCATACAGTTGGCTCCGGAACCGACACAGTATTTTCCTTAGGTGTGCCTTTTATAATTGAGCCCGGTGTTACTTCATTCAGAGAAGGGAATGCAACACTACAGATTATCAATGGTCAAGAGGTGTTTATTCCTGACCCTTCTGCAAATGATGCAATTGATAATGATCTGGATGGCCTGGTCGATGAAAACCAAGCAACTCACTATGAAACAAGAATTAGAAGAACACCACCTTTGCCTGGTGCATCTTACAAAGATTACATTACAGGTGCAGGTGTTAATGACCTTTTAATAGATGAGAGAAGAGATAATAATATAGATGAAGATCAAGATTGGGACCCGGATTTTGATGATGTTGGTCAGGATGGATTAGGACCCGATGATGCAGGTTATCCTGGCCCTGATTTAGGTGAAGGAGACGGAATTCCAACCCAGGGAGAACCAAATTTTGGAATAACGGATCCTGATGAATCAGATCAAATAGGTCTTACAGGTTTTAACTTTTTTGAGCTTCAAAGTGCGCCTGATCTTAGTATAGATTCATCATTGTGGCGAAGAATGACTCCCGGAAGGTTTGATGTTGTTCCCCCAACTCCGCAGGATGGTGATTTTATATACAGCTCAGGTTATTTCCCGCTCTTTCCGCGAATACCGGAGAGATTTTCTGTCGCACTTCTCTTTGGCGAAGATTTTGACGACATCTTTAAAAATAAAAAAATAGTCCAGCAAATTTACAATGCAGGGTATGCCTTCCCCCAAGCTCCGCTTAAACCAAAAATCAATCTCACTCAAAATGACGGAAAAGTCGTGATTTACTGGGATGGCGAAGATACTGAAACCTCAAGGGACTTTGTCACAAAACAGCAAGATTTTGAGGGTTACAAGATTTACAGATCTACTGATGCAAATTTTCAAGATGCAAGAACAATTACAAATGCTCTCGGTGTACTTACTTTTGATAAACCTATCGCACAGTATGATCTTGATAATGAATTCAATGGATTTTTCATTCCAAGTCCTGAACTTTTAGAAGCGTTTGGTGGCACTACTTTCTACTTTGGAGAAAATACGGGTGTTATTAATAGATTTGTTGACTCAACAGTAGTTCCGGGAATAAAGTATTATTATGCAGTAAGTGCTTTTGATCATGGTGATGGCACTCCGGATATTTTTCCGGAGGAAAACTCTAAATTTATTTTCCGTTCAAATACAGGAGAAGTAATTTTAGATGATAATACCGGCTTTATTACACCCGGCAGAAGACCAGCAGGTTATTCTAATGCCTTTTTGGAAAACCTCGAAAAGTCCGAAAGCTTTTTTGGAACTGGTGATGCGGCTATAGAAGTTATAGATGAATCGGAAGTTAGAAATAGTTTTGATTATCAAATTGTATTCGAAGATACTGGCTTAACCAGCAAAACTTCTAACTGGTCATTATTAGACTTGCAGACTCCCGATACTGTTTTTGTTCCTATCGCCAATGAAACTTATATAGTTAATCCAAATGATTCTATACCATTACCGCAAGGAACAGACACAATTTATGTTAACGGTTCACCTGTTGCTGCAACTGGTTCATATTATACTGCTACGTATCAAATATTAGTCGATAGGTCTACAACATTTTTTGGTGAAACTCCTGTTAGGCAAGGCTTTAGAGTGCAGCTTTATAATGATGAAATACTTCTGGATTCGTTACAAACCGGTTTTGAAGATGTCCCATCAAATCCACCACCAGATTATGAAGTGCTTCCTTTTAAAGCTCTTAATCCAAATTATAACGGATTTAATGTTCCGAATGATTATGTGATTGAATTTTTTAGTTCTATTGTTGATACCTCAGTAGCAGACACAGTCGGACCTGGTTCAAGTAATATTGTTCCCCCCAGGGAAGCAAACTTCAAAGTTAAAAATCTTACTAAAGATGAGTATATAGACTTTGTTTATTTAGTAACGGGGACAATAAGCACCACACACAGCTTGTGGTTCAAGGAATTTATTAAGGGCAGATATGTTAGAACCTGGCGTGTTAACATACGTTACAGGACAGCTAGTGCACCACTAGAAAACGCTGGCAGGTTGAATATTACAACTTTAAAGCCCTTCAGCCAGCAGGATAGTTTCTTTTTCACGATGAAAGGGGCTTCACTAGATAACAGCTTAGCAAAAGCTGAACTTGATAAGATAAAGGTGGTTCCTAATCCATATATTGTTACTCATGCAGGAGAAGAGAGACTCCTTAGTTTCCAATCCAGCGGCAGAGGAGAAAGGGAAATAAGGTTTACATATATACCTCCCGGATCAAAAATCTCCATCTTTACGGTTAGAGGGGAATTAGTTAAAACACTCCAAAGTGAAAGTTTATACGTTGGAGATGTTTTCTGGAATTTAAGAAGTGAGGAAAATATTGATGTTGCATTTGGAGTATATGTATACGTAGTAGATGCGCCAAATATTGGCACAAAGATCGGCAAGTTTGCCTTAATTAAATAGCGGAGAGTGAAGTTATGAAAAAAATTATATTAGTTTTTATATTTACTGCTGCAAGTATAATGGCTCAATCTAAAATTGGTTCCACTTCTGCACCGTTTCTAAATATAGCTGTTAGTCCACGCGCCATATCAATGGGAGGAGCATTTGTTGGAACTGCAAACGATGTCAGTTCATTATACTGGAATCCAGCAGGTGCATCGCGGAGCAATACAAATGAAGCAATGTTTTCACACTCAAGATGGTTTGCAGATATAAATTATAATTGGGCAGGTGCTATGTTAAAACTTGGGGGCGCTGGAACTGTCGGTCTTAGTATTACTTATTTAGATTATGGTGATATTGAAGTTACAACTTTGGCTGAACAGGATGGTACCGGACAGTTTTTTTCTGCTCACGATTTGTCTATGGGGTTAACATATGCGTATAACCTTACGGATAGATTTTCATTGGGTGGAACCGTGAAATATATTCAGCAAAAAATATGGAATTCATCAGCGAGCTCTATAGCCCTTGATTTAGGTGTCCTTTTTCATTCTGATATTTATGGTTTAAGAATAGGTGCTACAATAACAAACTTTGGGTCTGCAATGAGTTTGGATGGAAAAGATCTATTGGTTCAACATGATATTGATCCTAATAGTAGTGGAAATAATGACCAAATCTTAGCAAATCTGCAAACTGATGATTTCCCGCTTCCTCTTACTTTTAGAATAGGATTAGCGATGGATGTAGTAGATTCAGATGATCACAGAATTACATTGGCTGCCGATGCTCTTCACCCAAATGATAATGATGAATCTGTGAATGTAGGCATGGAGTATATCTTTAGCAATTTAATCGCATTCAGAGTTGGCTATAAATCACTATTTTTAGATAATTCTGAAGAAGGTTTAACTGCAGGTGTTGGTCTAAATTATGATTTTACATCAGATTTTGGAGTTAGAGTAGATTACGCTTATCAAGATTTTGGCGTTCTGGATTATACTCAGCATTTTTCATTAGGCATTAAATTTTGACCTCCAAAAGAGTTATTTTAATCAAAAATATTTCTATATTTAAGAGAGGCAAAATTAAACATTAACAAATTTTATCAATAATTGAAGGAGAAATCTATGAGAAAATTACTACTCATTTCTTTCTTATTGCTCCTAACAGGAATTACATTTGCACAGCCAAAGGATATTCTTGTTAACTGGGAATGTGATATGGAAATTGAAATTCTTTCGGGGAGATACAATACAGCTGATACAGTTGCAGCCCGAGGAAATTTTAACGGTTGGGGACGTCACGATCTCGTCCCGAGTGTACTGGATCCCAATAAATATGTAAGTGAAATGCCGGACACCATACTTCAAGCTGAAGTGGGTGATACTATAGTCGCTTATAAATTTTTCTACACACCCAATACATGGGAAGGTGGAAATGACAAACTATATATCTTAACTCAGGCTGATTATGATGCTGGTTCAGCTACTATTTCACGTCCATTTAATGATGGAACATTATCCACCGTTACAAACCAGGATTCTGATGTTTTATTCCAGGTTGATGTAACTGGTGCAATATCAGCAATAAACAGTATGCCATTTCCTGTCATAAACACAGTTCATATGGCTGGTGGAACAGTACCACTTCAGTGGCCCAATTTAGGCTGGCCAAGCAGTGAAATAGGGCTAATGATTGAGTTAAACGATGCTGGAATGGATGGTGATAAAGTCGCCGGTGATAACATTTTCTCAACCACAGTTACATTTCCTGCTTATACCACATTTAATGTTAACTATAAGTTTGGTATCAATTACGGGGATAGTGTAAATAATGGTGGTGGTAATGATAACGAAAACGCTATTGGTGCTAATCACATAATTAACCTTTTCGCAAGTTTATACTATGCCGAAACTTTAGATACTTTTGGCATTATGGGAGAAAAGGACTTTGTAACCGATGTAGAGGATATTACAGAATCATTACCAACAGTTTATTCTCTAGATCAGAATTACCCGAATCCATTTAACCCTGCAACCATGATAAACTTTAGTGTTCCTAAAGAAGAGTTTGTTACATTAAATGTTTACAACTCAATTGGACAACAAGTTGCAACTTTGGTTAACGAGAGTAAAACTGCGGGAACATATCAAGTAGATTTCAATGCAGCTAATCTTTCAAGTGGAATTTATTTCTACAAGATTACTGCTGGAAACTTTACCGAAACCAAGAAAATGATCCTAATGAAATAATCCTTTGGGATTAAATGATTAAAATTTGAAAGCCCCCTTTTGCGGGGCTTTTTTTATTGGTGTAAAATATTGGTAAGCTGTTTTTTTAAATTCTGTGCATTTGGAAATTCAGGTTTGAGACTAATGCATTTATCAATGAATTTAAATGCATTTTTGTAATCTTCTTTTTGAATATATGCGCCTGCAAGGTTGTAAAAAACTTGTGCATCGGAATTATCGTATTTAATACTTTCAAGAAAAAATTTAATTGCTTCTTCAATACTTCCTTTATTAAGTTTTATGTTCCCTATCCATTTAGCTGAAAATGCATCGGGAGTTTCTTTGTATCTCTTATTAAGAAATATATATGCAAGATCAAATTCTTTAATATTTATTAATTGAGAAGCAGCATAGTCGTGATCGGTTAATTTAAAGGGATATTGAGAGACTAAAACATTGTACTCTTTTGCAAAATTATTGTAATCCTCTTGTGCAAGGTAATAAGTTGCCGCTTCTCGATGAGCTCTTTCCCAATTTAAATTTTCTATAGCTGTTTTATAGGCGAGTGAATCAATTTTATCATTCAATTGTAGATTATTTACAAAAGAAAAATCGGGACTTTCTTTGAATGGCCAATCATTAAGTAATCCTATTAATCTTATTTCAGAAATAATTGAATCTAACCTTGAAAAAGCAAAATTACTAATAACAATACTATCCTGTTTTATATCTGAAATCTCCATCGGTTTATCATTCGGCAGAAAGCCATTTTGCCTCATTGCTTCAAAATAGATTTTACCCATAAGCAAATATCCAGAGAGCGAAGGATGCAAGTGATCGACAATTAAATTATTACCAACTATTCCATTTTGGCTGGCACTATTAAATATCGAATCAACATTTACCAATCCACAGTTATGTTTTAAGGCGAGCTTTTTAGTAGCTGTATTTATTTTTTCAGGTGCTCTAAATCTTAAAGCATCAAGATCCTTAGCGAAACGAAAGAGAGAATCGGCAATGGGATAATCATTCTCATTAAAGTACTTTTGAGCTCTTTGATATAAGGTCCCGGCAGATTCGAAACTATCATTTTCAACAATTACAAATGGTTTTTGATCTTTTAAATTACTTACTAGTGTTCCAATAATTACAGGAACTTTTTCTTCGGTAGCCATTGAAAGAATATCTTCAAAATTTTCTTCAAACTGCTTTATTCCAATATCGAATGATTCTGACTTGTAGGGGATCAACTGCTCTTTTACAATTCGAGCCATAAGTGTTCCGCCTTTTTCAGTTGAATTGATAACCTCACTGCTAAAAATGTTTCCAACGGAATTCAACAAGGTTCTTATAAACTGAACAGTTTTAAATTTATTTAACCAGATAAAAAAATTTACTATATCTGTTGAGTAACCAATATTTTCTGCTGATCCTACCCCCAGAGCTCCATAATATTCGTTGTGACCAGCATATATTAAAATTAAATCAGGATTTTGTTCAATTACTTCAGGAAGAAGATCTCGGATTGTATATGAATTTGTTGCAGTGATTGCGACGTTAATAACTTCGATATGTAAATTAGGATATAACAGCTCCAGCCGATCTCGAATGTAACGTGAGAAAGTTCCGTTTGGTGAAAATGGAAATCCTGCAGCACTGCTACCGCCCATTACGAATACTCTGTATGCATTTTTTCTTTTTACAATATCAAAAGCATCGTTATTTGATTGTGGTAAATCCTTTATGCTATAAAAGTACCGTCCAGCCACATCCGGATTGAGCATTTGCTTTGTTTCTGTTATTTGAATCCACTGGGCATCGTTTCTGCCGTAATCAAAAATTCTTAAACTAATTTCTAAAAGAAAAAAGAAAAGAATGGGAATCAGTATTAATATCAGGTAGAACCAGAACGGAGATTTACTGTTTTTTCTTCTTGTTTTACCAGAAGATTTATTCATCAATTTTGTTTTTGTTTATAAATGACTCCAATTGCTGCTTAATTATTTTAGCGCGTGAAAAGTTAGGGTTTAGTTGTAAACATTTATTAATGGAAATAAGCGCCTTTTCAAATTCTTTTCTCTGAGCATATGCACCTGTAATATTAAAGTATGTTTGTGCATCGGTGTTATCCAAACTCAAACTTTTTTCAAGATTTATAATTGCCTCATCAACAAATCCCTGGGAAAGATCAATAATGCCGAGCCATTTTGAATTAAAAGCATCTGGTTTATTATCTAAGCTTCTTTTCAAAAAATAGTATGCACGAGAATACTTGCCAGCAACAATTAATTCTCTTGCTGTGGAATTGTAATATTTGGTTAGAAAAGGAAACTCTTCAATTAAAGCAGCCATTTCTGTAGCGTACTCATCGTATTTATTTAACGTTTTATAGTAGGAAGCAATTTTTAGCCTTACCTGCTCACGGGATATTTTTCCATCCACAACATCCAATGCCAGACTATCGATAAAACTATTTAAACTAATTAATTGATTCCTCGGCAGCTTATTTGCTGGTTTAATATAAGGCCAGTCGTTTTTAAGAATTTTTATTCTGAAATCTGCTGCAGTCGAATCTAATTTAGTAAAGTTGTAATGTGCATATACCATACTATCTGCTAGCTTTTCGTCAATATCAGATGGTATTTCTGAAGGAAGAAAATTGTTTTTTTTCATTGCAGAAAAAAATAAATTTCCTATTAATTGATAACCTTTTACATTCGGGTGCAGATGGTCGGTCATTAAATCATCACCCACAATCCCTACAGCACTTACGAAATTCAAAAGTGAATCAATTTTAATCACAGGATTTCCAAACTCATTGCACAAACGAGAAATAACTTTATTAATTTCCTCCGGTGCACGAAACCTTAAAGCATCGAGGTCTTTTGCATAAATAAATAATGATTTTGCCGTATCAGTCTCTCCAGCACTCAAATAACTTTGTGCATCTTTGAATATTGTTTCTGCCGGCGGATAATCAGAATCACTTGCAGAAATAAATGGATGCTGGTCTCTTAAATTACTTGATAGTGTGCTGGCAATAACCGGAACGTTAGCCTCTTTGCACAATGAAAGTATATCTCTAAAATTTCCCTCGAACTGCTTAATTCCATTCCAGTAAACTTCAGAATTATATTTTATTAATTTATCTCTGGACATTTGTGCCATAAGTGTTCCACCGTCTATAATTTCATCAGAAGAAAACAATTTGGCTACGCCATTTACTATATTTCTAAGCAACTCTACTGATTTGAATTTATTCAGCCACAAAGTTGTGTTTACAATAAAACGAGATGAACCGAAAGATTCGAGTGAGCCAACACCAAGCGCACCGTAATATTCATTATGACCTAAATAAATTAAAACTAGATCGGGTTTTTTTTCTAAAAGTTCAGGCAGCAAATCTCTAATGGCGTAAGAATTTATCGCTGCCATACTAAAATTTGCAACCTCGATTGCATTGGATGGATAAAGCATCTCAAGTTTTTTTCTCAAAAACTTACTGAATGATGCACTTGATAGATAGGGATATCCGGCGCCAGAACTTGCGCCTAACACAAAAACTCTAAAACTATTGTCCTCTTTCTTTTTGTAAATAAATGATTCAACAGAAAACGGTGCATTTTTAGTTGTAAAAAAATACCTTTTACTTACCTCCGGATTTAGTATTTGCATGTCCGCCGATATATCAATCCATACTCTATCCTCATTACCATAATTAAATATTCGTAAGCTGGTTTCTAACAGAACAAAGAAAAGAATTGGAACAATAAAAAGAAAAATATAAAACCATCTTGGAACCGGAGGTTTTATTTCTCTCACATATAATTTCACATCTCTTGCTGAAACATTTAATCGTTTAGCGATTTGCTTCTCAGAGAGCAATTCAAAATTCTTTTTAACAAATTCTTTTTGCTTTTCAGAAAGTGCCAAATTATTTAATCCTTACCTGCTAGGATTTGTTGCATTAATTGCTGCTGGAGATTCTTTGCCATTGAGTAATTTGGCTCGATCTGCAAACACCTGTTAATCATTTGTAATGCTGTTTTATAATCTTTTTTTATAGAATATGCGCCCGCCAAATTGTAAAGTACATGTGCATCTGATGCATTATAATTCAAGCTTGTAGAAAGATAACCAATTGCCGAATCCACTTTGTTGTTTAGCAGATCAATAATTCCAAGCCATTTTGTGGAATATGCATTCTGCTTTAACTCATTAAGTTTTTGAAGATAAGGATAAGCTTCTTCAAAAAATTTTAGATTAATTAGTTGCATTGCAGAAAATTCATAGGGATATGGATCAAATGGATATTCATCAATTGCAGCATTCACCTCATTATAAAATGATTCCATATCACCAAGCAATAATTTTCTTTGTGCAAGCTGCAGATGAGCTGCCTCCCAGGAAAGTTCGCTTTTACCTACTAAATAAGCTAACGTATCTGAGTAGGTTTGAATGTTTAATGCTGCAAGCTTTTCTTTATCAGATATTTTTTTATCTGTATATGGCCAATCACTTTTTAGGATTATAATTTGATATTGTGCTGTCGTGGAATCAAGATTTGTAAATTCATAACGACTTATTGTAATGCTGTCCTGTATATCAAACGAAAAATCACTTCCTAAATTAGATGGAAAAATTTTCGAATTAAGTCCCTCCTCAAAAAATTCTTTCCCGATTATTTGATATCCTCTCAGATTTGGATGAAGATGATCTGTAAGTAAATCATCCCCGGTAATCGCACTTATACTTACAGAATTAAAAACCGAGTCTAACTTAACAACCGGATAATTGAATTTTTTCCCAAGTTTTTCAATTATTCGATTAAACTTTTCGGGTGCTCTCCATCTTAAAGCGTCTAAGTCTTTTGCTAACCTGAAAAGTGAATCTGCAGTACCTATATTAGCATTATTCAATTCAATCTGGGCTGAATTAAAAACAACTTTTGCCGCAGTATAATCCTCACTTGTAAAGGATGCAAAAGGTTTTTGATCTTTTAAATTGCTTACCAGTGTCCCGAGAATTACCGGAATATTTTTATTCTTTGTCATTTCTAAAATATCATGCAGGTTTTCCTCAAACTGATTTACTCCCGCCCAGTATTTTTCTGAATTGTATGGAATTAACTGTCTTTGAGACATGCGCGCCATTAATGTTCCCTCCACTTGTTTAGGTGAAGAAAATAAACTAGTAAGTGAATTAATAACATCTCGTAGTAATTCAAAAGTCTTAAATCTGTTAAGCCATATTACTGTGTTCACGAGCAGACGTGTGTCGCCTAATGTTTCAACCGAGCCCACTCCAAGCGCCCCGTAATATTCATTGTGACCTGCATAAATGATTATTAAATCGGCCTTTTGCTCCAGCACTCCAGGAATCATATCTCTTATTGCATAAGAGTTTATTGCGGACATTGCAATGTTAACTACTTCTACCTTTTTGTGCGGATAAATTAATTCAAACCTTTTTTTTATATATCTTGGGAAAGAACCATTTGGTGAATAAGGAAAGCCAGCAGCACTGCTTCCTCCCATAACGAATATTCGATATGAATTTTCTTTCTTAACAGCATCAAAATAATTATGTCCTGCTGAAGGTACATTCTCAGTTGTATAAAAATATCTGTAAGCAATTTCAGAATTTAGCATAAGCTTATCCTCACCCATTGGAATCCATTGGTCGTAAACTCTGCCATAATTAAATAAATTAAGACTGATCTCAAGTAGCAGAATAAAAACGATAGGAATTAAAACAAGAACAGCGTAAAACCAGCCTGGTGTTTGCTTTAATGTTAGGTTTATATACCCTTCGACAAGTTTTACATCAATTCCCAGTTCCTTTGCAATTTTTTTTGCCGATTGTTTATTCTTCTTATCGAGTATTGCTTTTTTTTGATCTTTAGATAGCAATAAACATATTCCTTACAATACTGCAGATATAGTTACTATTAAATAAACCTGTATTAATTATCCTTGAAAAAATATGAAATTAATAAGCAAATATTGAGGGTTAAATATCTGTTAAATTTCTAATCTATTCTAAAAAAAACTTGTAATCCGGAATCCACCAATCAATTTTTCGCTTACCGATTTGCTATAATATAGCTATTTTTAGGGCACTTTATTTGAATTTAATCTAACATATTTTTTTCAATACTTCTAGTTAAATTATTTTATTATTATTCATTCAAGTTATTTCATTGTGTTTCTCTGTAAGATAGTTCACATATTATTCTTTACTATTTTAATATTCAGTACCTCCTTCGCACAGCCTAAAGAACGAAAAGTAGTTGCAAAGATTGGAAGTTATGAAATAACCGAAGATGAATTTCTAGAACGATATGAACTAACCCCCCAGATTAGCGCCTCCATAACTGGAATCAATGCATCATTAAAAAACGAAGTGTTATATTCGCTTATTGCTGAAAAACTATGGGCGCTTGAAGCTGAAGAATTAAGATTATCGAACTCTGAGTTGTTGAAATCTACTTATAAAGCAATTGAAAAAATGTATGTACGGGATGCACTTTATCGCGAAGAAATATTAAGCAAAGTAAACTTATCCGATGATTATTTGTCGGAGGGATTTAGAAGAAACAGCAAGATTTTAAATGTTTATTACATATTCAGCGAGAATGAAAGGCAAATCCAAAGTTTGTATAAAAAAATTGAAGAAGGTGTATCTTTTGATTCTTTACTGGTGCAACGTCCTGAATATAAATTACAAACAGAACCGTACGAAGTAAACTACGGACAAATGGAAAAGGAAGTGGAAGACAGTCTCTATAAAATGGTTCCTGGAGAAATTTCGAATCCAGTTGAGTCTCCAAATGGATGGTATATTTTCAAATTGAAATCTATTGAAGAGAAAATAATGAGAGATGCAAAACATGCCGAAGCAGAAAAGAAAAAAGTTTTAAAAATTGCAAGCGCCACAATAACTGATAGCATTTATAAAGAATATTACTCAACTTTTTTTTCAAATGTTAATGCAGAAACCAACAGAGAATTATTTCTTGAATTTGCAGATCTTGTTATAAATGTATTAAATAAAAGATTTAGCAATAAGGAGGATGCGTCAACTGAACCAATAGTTTTATTACCCGAAGATCTATATAAAATAGAATCAATATTAGGTAAACGAAAGCTAGATTCAGATTTAATCAATCTGGATGATAAGCCGGTAAAACTGGATGAATTTTTGCAAGCACTTGCATTTGAAAAGTTTTCAGTAGATACGCTCGATAAAGAATTGATTAAATTTAAACTTAATGGTTTTGTTAAACGTTTTATTGAATATGAACTTTTAGCTCGTGAAGGTTTTAGGCGGGGATTACAAAACCTGCCTGAAGTGCAAAAAAATTTAAGTATGTGGCGGAATTATTATTTAAGCGAAGAATTAAGAAAAAATCTTTTTGAAAGCATTTCAGTTAGTGATGAAGAAGCCTATAAATATTTTGAGGAAAAGATTAACAACTCGTACCAAACAACACAGATAAAAATAATAGAAATTCTCACAGAAGATCTGGATGTTATACGAGATGCACTTGGTGAACTTGAAAAAGGTTCAGATTTTGAAGATTTAGCAATGAAATACACAATTAGGGAAGAAACTAAGGATAATAATAGCGAACCGGGTTACTTTTCCATTGGCGAACTTGGGGAAATAGGACGCATTGCCGCAACGATGGAAGTTGGAGAAATGTATGGACCAGTTAAAGTCCCGGAAGGATATTCACTCTTTAGATTGGTGGATAAGAAAGAAGAATCAAATTTATCAGAAACATCATTTAGCAATGTAAAAGATAAAATAAAGATTGAACTGAAGTACCGGAAAGTTAGCGAAGAGATCATAAATGAAACCGTTGAACTTGCAAATAAATATGGAGTAACTGTTAATCAGGAAACTCTTGAATCAATTAATGTATTAAATACAACTACCGTTGTATATCGTTATTTTGGATTTGGCGGAAGGTTGCTTGCTGTTCCAATGACACTGCCAAATTATCTTTGGGTTAAACCATGGCGTGAACAAGAAATTCTTTCTCCATAAATAATAACTAAATTTGCACATAAAATTGAGTAGAAAAAGTATTTATATACTCGGTATCTCGGCCTATTACCACGATAGTGCAGCCTGCATTGTTAAAGATGGGGATATAATTGCCGCTGCGCAGGAAGAACGTTTCACCAGGAAAAAACATGATCATAGTTTTCCGAAGCACGCAATTGATTTTTGTTTAAAGTACGCAGGCATAAAAAGTTCAGAACTTGATCTTGTCGCTTTTTATGATAAACCATTTTTAAAATTTGAGCGATTGCTTGAAACCTATCTTACTTTTGCTCCTGTAGGTATAAAATCTTTTATAAAAGCCATGCCTTTGTGGATAAAAGAAAAATTGTGGATGAAAGATTTAATACAAAAGGAACTTGGTTACAATAGGAAAATTATTTTCCCTGAACATCACGAATCGCATGCAGCTTCAGCATTTTTCCCATCACCTTTTGAGGAAGCTGCCATTCTTACTATGGATGGAGTAGGTGAGTGGACAACTTCCAGTTATGGAATTGGTAAAAATAACTCAATTGAGATTTTAGCGGATATTAAATTTCCACATTCGCTTGGATTACTTTACTCGGCTTTTACCTATTACACAGGCTTTAAAGTAAATTCTGGTGAATACAAAGTGATGGGACTTGCACCTTACGGCGAGCCAAAATTTAAAAAGTTAATTAACGATCATCTGATTGATGTAAAAGATGATGGTTCTTTCCGCATGAATATGGAATACTTTAATTATTGTGCGGGACTTACAATGACCAATCATAAGTTCAACAAGCTATTTGGCGGTCCGCCAAGAGTTCCTGAATCTAAACTAACACAAAAGGAAATGGACTTAGCCCGTTCGCTACAGGATGTTACAGAAGAGATAGTTATGAAAATGGGAAATCATGTTTACAACGAAACCGGGCTTAAAAATCTTACACTTGCCGGTGGCGTTGCTTTGAATTGTGTAGCAAACGGCAAACTGTTACGTGAAGGACCGTTTGAAAATATTTGGATTCAACCTGCTGCTGGAGATGCTGGCGGTGCTTTAGGTGCAGCATTAGTTGGATGGTACAGCTATTTGGGAAACCAGAGAACGGCAAATACTATTTCAGATGCACAAAAAGGCTCATTTCTAGGTCCAGAGTTTTCAGATTCTAATTACAGTGATTTTTTAGAATCTAAAAAATTAGTTGCGCTAAAGCTATCTGAAGATGAGCTTATTAATAAAGTAGCTGAACTGATTTCAGGCGAAAAAGTTGTGGGCTGGTTCGATGGAAGAATGGAATTTGGTCCGCGTGCCCTCGGTGCACGTTCAATAATTGGAGATGCTCGTTCACCAAAAATGCAGGCATTGATGAACATCAAAATTAAGTTCCGTGAAGGTTTCCGACCATTCGCGCCGTCTGTTCTGTTCGAAAAAGTCAAAGATTTTTTCGAGATTGAAAAAGCGAGTCCATATATGCTACTTGTAGCAGATGTTAAAAGAGAAAAACGAAGACCAATGACAGGTGAAGAAGAAAAGCTATGGGGAATAGATAAACTTAATGTTGTGCGTTCGGAGATCCCCGCAATTACACACGTTGATTATTCTGCCCGCCTTCAAACAGTGCATAAAGAAACAAATCCTCGTTATCATAAATTGATAGAGCGATTTGAAAAGGATACCGGATGTGCAGTAATAATAAATACATCTTTTAATGTAAGAGGTGAACCAATTGTCTGCACCCCTGAAGATGCGTACAAATGTTTTATGCGGACTAATATGGATTACCTTGTTTTAGGAAACTTTCTGCTTGCAAAAGAAGACCAAAAGCCACTTAAAGATGATGCTGATTGGAAAAAAGAATTTGTATTGGACTAACAAATGCTTAAAGAAGAATTCAAACATATAAAAGAAACAAAGAAAGACCTCCGCAAGTTTGGGCTGACCGTTGGAAGTGTACTAGTTTTAATAGCTGTTGTTCTGTTTTATTTTGAAAAATCTTCTTCTGTTTACTTTGCAGTTATTGGTGCAGTGTTAATTTTAACTGCGGTCATTTATCCTAAAATTTTAAAACTGCTCAATAAAATCTGGATGGGATTAGCAATCATACTCGGATTTGTAATGTCTCGTGTCATTATTGCAATTCTATTTTATTTGGTTTTAACACCAATCGGATTATTAGCCAAATTATTTGGGAAAATATTTATGGATTTAAAATACAATAAGTCTGCAGAAAGTTATTGGGAAAAAAGGTCAATTAAAGAAAAAAAACAATTAGATTATGAAAGACAATTTTAAGGATTAACAATGGGAAAGCTTTCTATAGTTTCAGAACTCTGGCAATTTCTTAAAGTAAGAAAAAAATGGTGGCTTGCACCGATTCTTATTTTGTTGCTACTCCTTGGCGGATTAATAATTGTTACTCAGGGCTCCGCACTTGCACCTTTTATTTACGCAATTTTTTAATTCCTGATTGCTTTAATCGGAGTGGCTATTTTTATGGCTAAGAAAAGTAAGATAAAAATAAAAAAGAAAAAGAAACGTGTCCCCGTTCCTAAAAAGCCACCAAAAGTTGAAAAAAATCCCAAAGCTTACGATAGAAAAAAAAGCAAAAGAAAATTAAAGAAGCGTATTAAAGAAGACCTATCAAATGAAGAATAGTCTTTAACAAATAAATTTCATTTCCCAATACTTTTCAGTAATTCTTCCATCTAAAAAATAAGACACAATCTTATTCCGATTCAATTATATTAGGTAAAATTATACAATAACCTAAAATATATTTGGAATAATTATTGTATAGCCTTATATTCAAAATTATTATTTTAATTATTCCTAAATAATTAAGGTTTATATGCTTGACGAATTAGACTTAAAAATATTAAGAACATTACAATCAAATGGAAGAACAAAACGTAATGTTCTCGCAGAAGAGGTTGGATTATCAATTCCTTCTGTAAGTGATAGGCTAAAAAAGCTTGAAGAAAATGGAATTATTGAAGGCTATTATACAAAGGTTAAAAGGCAGGCATTTGGGTTTGATATACTTGCTTTCATTGTGATTATGATGGATTCTTCGAAACACTACAAAGATTTAATTAAGCATGTAGAAAAACAACCAAATGTAATTGAATGTTATTCTGTTTTGGGTGAAGGTTCGCATGTTTTAAAAGTTGCTGTGAAAAACACAGAATCTCTCGAAAAATTATTGAGCGAAATTCAAACATGGACTGGAGTTACAAGTACAAAAACCACCTACGTTCTTTCCACTATTAAAGAAACGACATCAATTAATATCTAAAAAATAAAGGTTAATAGAATGGCAAAATCATCAACACCGATTGATAAAGTTTTAAGCTTTATTAAAACTAAGAAAATTAAATTCATTGATTTAAAGTTTATGGATTTCCCCGGGCAATGGCAGCATTTCACTGTGCCCTCCACCCAATTCGATGCCGATTCATTTGTAAACGGTTACGGGTTTGATGGCTCTTCGATAAGAGGATGGAAAGCCATAAATGAAAGTGATATGCTAATTATTCCAGATGCCAATACACTTTTTTATGATCCGTTTATTGAAGCTCCGACTGCAAGTTTGATTTGCGATGTTCACGAACCTTCAACAAAAGAAAAATATACAAGATGCCCCAGAAACATTGCACAAAAAGCAGAGGCTCATCTAAAATCAACAGGTATTGCAGATACAGTTTACTATGGTCCGGAAGCGGAATTTTTTGTCTTTGATGATGTAAGATTTGATTCGAAACCAAACGGCTGTTTTTATCATGTTGATTCATCTGAAGGCAGATGGAATACAGGTAGAGAAGAAAATCCTAACCTTGGTAATAAACCAAGATATAAGGAAGGCTATTTTCCTGTTCCACCAAGTGATTCTCTAAATGATTTAAGAAATGAAATGGTAATGAAACTGATGGAATGTGGTATTAATGTAGAAGCACAGCATCACGAAGTTGCAAGTGGTGGACAGTGTGAAATTGATCTAAAGTTTTCACCATTGGTTAAAGCAGCAGATGAACTTTTAATGTTTAAATATATTGTAAAGAACACTGCACGTCTGCATAATAAAACTGTAACTTACATGCCTAAACCAATTCAGGGAGATAACGGTAGTGGAATGCATGTTCATACAAGTTTATGGAAAAAAGGAAAACCGCTTTTTGCCGGTGGCGGTTATGCAGGTTTAAGTGAAGATGCACTTTATTTTATCGGTGGAATTTTAAAGCACGCAGCATCACTTTGTGCTTTTACAAATCCTACCACAAATTCTTATAAGCGATTAGTTCCCGGTTTCGAAGCTCCCGTAAATCTTGCTTATTCGCAGAGAAACAGAAGCGCAGCGATCAGGATTCCCATGTATTCAACAAATCCGAAATCCAAAAGGGTTGAATTTAGATGTCCTGATCCTTCTGCAAATCCATATCTTGCATTTTCAGCAATGCTTATGGCAGGATTGGATGGAATAATAAATCGTATTGATCCGGGTGAACCATTAGACAAAGATATTTATGATATGCCCCCGGAAGAATTACAGAGTGTTCCTTCTACTCCAGAATCGCTGAATGATGCTATAAAAGCACTAGCAAACGACCACGAATATTTATTAAAAGGAGATGTTTTTACAGAGGATGTTATTGAAACCTGGATAAAATATAAAATAGAAAAAGAAATTAAGCCTATGGCATTACAACCGCATCCATTTGAATTTGGTTTATATTATGATGTTTAATATTTAAAAAAGTCCCCACCGATTGGCGGGGATTTATAATAATTAGGGTAATTTGTTAATAATTTATTCAGTTGGTGTTGCGTTATGCCATTGCTGGAAGTAATAAATATTATCCTTATGTGCCTGGAATGCAGGAGTTAATTCTTTCCAAGCATCCGGATGACGCTCTCCCATTCGTCTAACAAATTCATCCCATGCGGCAAAGAAAGCTTCTTTATCTTTTGCAACGTAGTAGAAATTACAATTCCATTCGTCACCCCACTCATGGTTCAATTGACCCCAACCCATAAGCATACCTTCATCCATAATTTCCTGCCAAATTGGGGCTGTAAGTGAATCAATTATTTGATTAACCTTTCCCATATCTTTCATTGTAACCATGTTCTGGCTGAATACCAGAGTTCCCGGTCCTTCATCCTGCGCAAAGATTGAATGTGCACTTACTAAAAAGAAAAAAGCACAAAGAACTACTATAAGATTTCTCATCTCTCCTCCAAATTTTTAATAATTGTTTGAATTGATTTAACCCTCAGAGTTTAAGTTATTGAAAATCTATATTTCAAACAATATGATGAGTCTATTGTCGTTTAGAATTTGAGGAAATCTAAAAAAATGGTTGGCGGGATCTTGGACGTTCTGCATTCAATGAACTTGAGATTTTTCTTATACGATTACAAAACAGAGGTCTGGAATTCGTTTCATTGGGAAGATAAAATAACTATTTAAATTCTCACCTGAAACCCAAACACAATTGTTCTTCTCCCAAAATAGCTGTCCACTCTAAATCTCTGTGAGTAATCTCTGTTGTAGCTATAACCAAAAATGTTGTTAATATTGGGTATGTTTAATCCCTCAACGTAGAAAACAGTAAAATAATTATCGAATAATTGAGTCAAATAAGTCAGCCGAATATCCAGTCTTTGATAAGTAGGATAGCGTTTTGAGTTATCGTTTCCATAAACCGGTTCGAAGATATCAAGGTTGGAAATGTAATTTGAATTTATAACAGGAGTAAAAGGTCTTCCTGTTGCATATTTATAGTTTACACCGACCTGAAACGCAGGAGTAATATTATATTTTGCAATTAAAGTAAAATTGTGTGTTATATCGAATGAACTTGAAGTTAGTTCGTCAAAATCCATCCATTTTCTTTTTGTGTTTATGAAGCCATAGGAAATCCAGCCATCTATTATTCCAAACAGATCACCTTTTATCATAAAGTCTATTCCATCTGCATTGCCGTAACCTTTGTTGTTATAGTTTAACAAATCATCTTCCAAAGGAAGGTTTCTATACTCTTTATGATATCCTTCAATACGCACACTTGAAACTTTGCTTATTTTATAATCTAATGAGACAATGTAATGTGTTGCTTTCATCGCCTCTAAATTTGGATTACCATCTGAAGAGGAATACAATCTTGGATCCGGATGCTGATGGAAAATGCCCCAGCCAAGATTAAATGTTATATCATCTGTTATCCTGTAACCAATACCTGCACGCGGATCAATCCAGCTTAAAGATAATGGCGAGACAACATCTGCACGAATTCCAGCAATCATAAACAATCTGTTTACTCCAAACAGGTTTGATAACTCTGCTTCAGCATAAGCACCTATTCGGGAAACATCAAACTTTGAATTAATTACTTCTCCTTCAGCTTCATTTCGGATATCATAATCCTCTGTAGGAATAACACCTTTAAAGTGGGCATCACGGTATTCCAATTCACTTCCATACAAAAATTTAATCACTGGTGATAAAACTGTTTCAGCATCACCACGGATTTTTAGTCCATTATCTTTACGATTGATATCCAGTATTCCCAGTTTCCAATTACTATCGTATCCGGTTTTTGAAACACTTGCCTTTATTACTGTATTGTAAAAAACCACGTCAGTTAATTGAAGGTTAATAATATTGTTAGCAGAATTACCATTGAATTGGTCGGTGTACCCAGGAAGATTAACGTTTACACCTTGTTTATCAACTGCGTAGGATCCAAAAAGTTTTATTCTTCCAGTAATAGAATATTTATAGGAGAGGGTTGCATTAGCATCAGAAGAAACAGGTGTTACAGTAAAATCATCTATTCCACCGTTCAGCCAGAAAAGAGGTTTGGTAAAACTTTGCCTAGCACTAAATCTCAACCCAAGTTCTGAGTAGGAAAAAGGAATTTGTCCTGATATATCAGCATTGGCAAGAGATAACCCGATTAAAAACTGTTGAATGTGGGGCTCATTTTTAGTTTGAAGATCCAGGACACCTGATAACGCATTGCCATACTTTGTTGAAAATCCACCGCTTGAAAAATACATTCCCTTTATTGTTTCAGTATTTATATTTGAGAATAATCCACCATATGAGGATTCATAAGTGAAAGGATGATACAGTGATGCCTGATCGAGCAAAGTAATTGTTTCGTTAGGATCTCCTCCGCGAACATATAATTGTGCACTTTCTGAAACCTGTGTAACTCCCGGTAGTGTTTTTAAAGATTGAAAAATATCTGCGGCACCGCCGGGAGTAGTGATAACATCCATCGAAGTCATCACTACTCCATTATCTTCAGCAGTTCCGTAAGAGCTTGCGGTTACAATAACTTCTTCGGTTGTGATCGAAGTATTTTTCAAAGTTAAATGAAGTGGATTATTTGAAAGTGTATCAAGTTCAATGGTTTGTTGAAATTTTTCAAAACTGATTAAACTGGCAACAAGTTCAATTTCTCCGGACTGAGTCGTGTTGAATGTGAATTCCCCTTCATCATCACTCATTGCGCCATCAAAAGAACCAAGAATATAAACATTAACATATGCAAGAGGTCCGTTGGCATCATCTGTTATGATACCTTTAATAGTCTTATTTGCATCTTGCGCAGATAAAAATGATGAACCATTTATTATCAATAAAAATAATAAAAATGTTTTTGTAATTAATCTCATTGCCAACCTATCTTGGTTTTAGTTCGATGATGAAATTTTTTCTTCGGCTTTAGGAAGCAACTCATATTTGATCCATGCAAAATCAGGCTCTACTTCCAGTGCTTTATTGTAAGCATTAATTGCCGATTCAAAATCTCCCAGGCTGAAATTAGAGATCCCAAGCCAGGCTAATGAATTAATGTATCCCCAATCAATATCCGTTTTGTTTTCGGTTTGGTTTTCAAATAATTCAACTGATTGGATAAAATATTTTAGCGCCTCCTGTTTACTTCCGCCAACAAATTCTGGCGAGTTAAATTTTGATATTCCTTTTTGCAATAGCACACGCGGGTTACTTGGTGCAATATTAAGTGCTTTGGTTGTAAGCGAAATGTTTTGAGATCCGAGTGAAGAACCCAATTCAGGATTCATTGCTACCTGGATCCCATAGAGAGCGCCTAATAATGAAACTACTTCAGCATCGGTCTTATTTTCACTAATAAGTTTTTTTAAAATCTTTTCAGATGAATCTGAGAATTTCTTGAATTGTTCTTTTTCTTTTTTCTGCATGAAGTAAACTGCAAGATTGTAATCTGTGTAAGCGAGATAATATTGACTAAGATAATTTTTTTCTTCTGATTCCAGAGCCCGTTCAAACATTCCTCTTGCTTTAAACATTTCGGATTTATCAAAATGAACGTAGCCGCTGTAAAGAATTTCCTTTCCCTTTTCAATTAGAGCAGTAACCGATTGTGCATGTTGTATTGAGATACAACCTAATAAACACATCAAAATAATTAGGACTGTTTTTTTCATTTTTTTCTCCATAGTCTATTGGTATTAAAAGAACTTTGTAAAACAAAGCATATGATTAAAATTTTTTATTTCTTAATTAATTTCTCTAGACGCTCAACATAAATCTCTAAAGCTTTCTTTCCTTTCTGTGTCAGCATATATCTTGAAATTGGTTTTCTTTTCTCAAATGTTTTACTGACAGCAACATAACCGGATTCCTCAAGTTTCTTTAAATGAGTGCTTAAGTTTCCATCAGTTGCATTTACTTTGTCCTTTAAAAAAGTAAACTCGGCTTCATTTACAGTAATTAACACAGCAATAATAGCTAGCCTAATTCGTGAGTGAATAATATCATCAAGCTGTTGATAATCAAAGTCGGACATTTATTCCACCACTGCCAATTCTTTTTTTGATTCTCTATAAATTATAATACCCGGAATAGTCTGTAGAAGGATCATCATTCCCACCATAATAAGTAAGGTTTCCAGATTGTGCATGAAAAACATCAGAATCGCTCCGCCCCACCATCCTATTGATAGAAGCGATACCCAGGTTTTACCCTGAAGCACACCACTTACAAGATATCCAATACCAAGTACTACCGCAATAATGGGATTAATAAAAACACCACTATAAGCGTCAGTAATGCTACCAATAAATCCAAGTAGGGTCATTGCAACACCGCAGCCGATCCACAAGGAACCCATTATTTTACCTGCAAAAGTTTTTGTCGATCGTTTCTTATCTGCACGAATCCCGATAATAAACGTGACTATCCACCCAAATGAAATAAGGGCTAGCCAAAACCAGCCGAGTGAAAATTCCCATCTTCCTGCATTTGCCAGGTAAGTGATGAATAATCCAGATGCAACTAAGATTCCCCAGAATATAAATCCTTTACCATCATCAATCATTATTTGGCGGCTATCTGCCATAACCTTCTTTATGAAAGCAAGTTCCTGTTCGGCATTAATTTCTGTCATTTATATCTCCCAAATAAAGTTCTTTGAAATTCAAAGTAAAGATAAGAGATTTTTCAATCTCTGTCAAGTGCTTCAAGTAAAAAAACAATTTAATTTTTCTAAGAAGCTATTTTTCGCAAGAATTGCAATGATTTAATCATCATCCAACCACTCCTTCCAAACAACAGGTTGATACCCAACGGTTGCAAATTTGCCACATCTAACAATTGGAGTTTTAAGGAGAAACGGATCACTAAGCACTTCTTCTTCTGTGTTGTATACCATAAATTCCATATTTCGATTTTTGAATTGCTTACCCTCTTTATCTAAAAGATCCTCAATTGGAATTACACGGGAAATATTATTCAACTCGCCTTTAGAAATTCCTTTAATATTCAAATCTCTGAACTGGAATTTAATGCGTCGTTCCTTGAAGAAACGTTCAGCTTTTTGAGTGTCTTTGCATTTTTTAGTTCCAATAATTTGAATATTCATTTTTAATCCTCTTTAAGCACCTTTTAATATTTAGTGATTAAAAGTATTTTAATATTTGAATACAATCAAATTAAAGTACATCCAATGAAACTTAAACTATTCATTTCGTTTTTAATTATACTGTTCACAAACTTATTTGCTCAATCTCTTCCAATTTTTTTAGACGGCAGAACCGATGATTGGAATATTTCGGTACCGACTTACATTGATTCGGAAAATGACGGCAATGTTTACGACTTTAAATATTTTTCAGCCACAAATGATGAACAATTTCTATTCATAAGAATTAAAGTCACTCCATTTTTTAAATTAGTGGAAAACAATGAACTTTCGCTTTATATAGACGGCGATAATAACCACGGCACAGGATTTTCAATAAATGAAATAGGTGCAGAGCTTCGTTTTGATTTGGGAGAAAGAAGCGGAATAAATTATCACAACGGCAGCAGTCAGTTTTTCCATCCCGATATTCAGTTCAGAAGTATGCCGACTGTAACTGATACTACTTTTGAATTTGCAATCGGCAGGCAATTTATTCCTCCGAACAACGGAACGGGAACAATTAAATTATTTTTTATTGATGGTGAAGCAAACGGCGATTGGATGCCTAACAGCGGGCAGACTTTTGAATACACTTTTGATAATACACCAACACCTATACTTATCCCAACTGAAATCAGCAGGGAAGACACAACTCTTTTGCGAATTATGAATTGGAATGTATTATTCGATGGGCTGCTCGATCCGCAGCGCAACGACAGCTTTGAAAGAATTCTACAAGCTGTTCAGCCTGATATTATTTGTTTCAATGAGTTTTTTAATTCATCTGCTACACAGGTCAGAAATGCAATCAACCAAATGCTTCCTTTGCCTGGCGGCGCAAGCTGGTATGCTGTAAAACTTGATGCCGGAAATGTTACTCTTTCAAAATATCCTGTCACTCAAAACTGGCCGGTTTATCCCGATCATCGCATCACTGCCGCGCTGATTAATTTGCCCCAAATATTTGAAAGAGATATTCTTGTTATCAACTGCCACTTTAAATGCTGCGGTGGTGTTACAAATGATGAAACACGGCAGCGTGAAGCAGATGCAACTATTGCATTTATTTTAGATGCTAAAACTCCCGGCGGGGTAATTGATCTGCCTTCCGGAACTCCTTTTGTAATGCTTGGAGATTTTAATTTAGTCGGAGACAGGCAGCAGTTAATCACACTTAGAACCGGTGAAATAATAAACACTCAGCTTTTTGGAAACGGTAGTCCTCCGGACTGGGACAATACGGATTTGGAAGATATACTTTCGCAGCAATCTGATAAACGGACCGCTTACACGTGGCGAAATGATCAAAGTTCTTTTCCGCCCGGCAGATTGGATTTTCAGATTTACTCCAACAGCGTTATGTCTGTTGAAAAAGATTTTATCATTCAAACTGAGGTGATGAGCCAGAGCAGGTTAAACAAATATGGGTTACAAATTTTCGATTCGGAAACCGCTTCAGATCATTTTCCAAAAGTAACAGATTTTAGTTTCGATTTTATTTCGAATGTGAATAGTAAAACTGAATTAAATAATTTTATGCTGGAGCAGAACTACCCAAACCCATTCAATCCAACCACAAAAATTAGATTCACAATTCCAACCTCACCCTTTGATCCCTCTCCTTACCAAGGAGAGGGAAACAGGGAGAGGTTAATTACTATTAAAGTTTACGATGTTTTAGGTAACGAAGTTGCAACCCTGGTTAACGAAGAACTAGCTTCAGGCAAGTATGAAATTGAATTTTCTGCAAACGAAGGTTCTGTGTCGTCATTCCGGCTTGTCCGGAATCTGCCAAGTGGAATTTATTTTTATCAACTGAGAATGGGAAATTTTGTTGAAACTAAAAAGATGGTCCTTCTGCGGTAACACTGTCTGCCTTTGATAAGGCATCGAAAGACAAAAGTAGATTATTGAATCGTAAGCCCTTTTATTCTAATTTTTTGTGTGCGTTTTGAGCGTGGGAACCTGCTTTTTAATCCGCCTTTAATGACAACACCTGTCCCTAAAACGTAACCGTTAAATTTAACAGCATACTGTCCGGGCGGAAGATTATCATTTGCGATTAATCCTCCCGTTAAGTAGACTCTAACATCATTTAAATTCTGCAGCTCAAAAATATTTTTAGTTATAGAATCCTGAAAAACTGTAGCAGCGTGAGAATGAAGCACAATTTCATCTCTTTTATCAATCATCCCGAATTTAGTGCCAATTCTCTGAAACAAACCCAAATTTTTATCATCCCACTGGTTTGAGGTAAAAAATATGTCTTTTCTCTTAATTAAGAACTTGTAATCGTTAAAAACGCTGCTGTCGATTCCAAAGTGATTACAAAGAGCTTCAATTTTTGATGCAAGCACTTTTTCATTTGAAGTATGCATTGTCATAACGTAATGCTTCTTCCATTTAAGCTGTTCGGGCGGAATAGTGTCATCTGTTTTTTTTAGCTTCACTACAAAAAAACCGTCTGAATCCACTTCCCACGGATACATTCTTACAGCTTTTGATAATCGTTCATCAAGTTTTACTCCCTGGTATTCGGTAAATCCATTATGGTTTGTTAAAGGAATCTCAATAGGTAAAATATCTAAAGGATATTTATCCAGAAGCTTGTTGATAACAATTTCATTTTCTTCAGGTGTTAATGTACAGGTTGAGTAGACAATTTCTCCGCCAACTTTTAACATTTTAATTGCTGCTACCAGTAATCGTGTCTGGATTTCCGCTAAGTGAGCAACACGCTCAAGCGACCACCATTTATTAACTTCATTTTTTTTCTGAATTATTCCAAGCCCGCTGCAAGGTGCATCAACAAGAATTTTATCAAAATATGAATTGTAATATTTGCTTAAGACTTCTCCTCTTAAATTTACAACGCCATAGTTGAAGAAATTCAATTTATCCATGTTAAACACGAGTGCTTTAATTCTATCAATTTCCACTTCGTTAGCGATAAGTATACCTTTGTTTTTCATTAACTCGGCTATTTGTGTTGTTTTGGAACCCGGAGCCGAACACAAATCTAAAACCAAATCATCTGAAGACGGATTAAGCACCATTGGCGGCAGCATTGATGTAAGTCCCTGCATATAATAAAACCCAAAAGCAATTTCGAGCGTGCTGCCGGCAAAATCGAAACCACTTTTAATTTTTAAAGCATTGGTTGGAAAACCCAGCTCTTCTGTCGTTATTCCATAGGTATCTTCAAGTTGGTGCGCAAGATCTTTGCGGCTTATTTTGAGTTCATTAACTCTTATGTATTTAGAAGTATCCCGTTTAACAAACTCCCAGTAGGTTTTTGCAGATTCATCACCAAAGGTGGAAACAAGATAAGAGTATACTTTTTCTGAAACTCTCGATCGTCTTCTACTCATAGCCTGGTTAAATTTAGCCTTTTAAATATTTCCCCCGATACTGTACCTATATTTTTAGTCTCCAGGTTTTCTCTTTGATAATCATTTTTAATTTTAGTTAAAAGCTCATCCAAATAGCTTTCGTATTTTTTTACAGATTCTGTGATGAGTTTCGAGTCGTTTGGAATTTTTATCTGTTTCGATCTTTTTTTGCTGCTGTAAACGATAAACTTAGCCTCCGATTGATCTTCTACATTTAAAACAGGTTCTCCATTTGTGGTTGTAATCTCGAATGATCCGAAAAAATCTTTCCCTAGTACTAAATTTTTTTCGGGAAAATTAAGTTCCTTTGCATTGGATAGATCGCAAAAGTCTTCCGGGAAAATTTTTATGCCCCAAGATTTTAATTTTTCACTTTGTGTTGATACAAATTCCTTTTCGTTCAACTTTATTTGATGTTATTAATATAGTCGGTAACAATTTTTTTCATATCATCAATACTGTTATATTCAGAAATAGTAAGCAGTGTGGAATCACATCCTGAAAGCATTGCGGATATTTTTTCAACATCGGAGTTTACCAGAGCCAGCACAGGAATTTTTCTTTGAAAGATTGCATAAGCTATTTCAAAACCAACACCAAGGCTTGGTCCTGAGATTTCTGCTATCATAAGCTTGCTACCATCAATCCATTTCAAATCTCTTTTATAGATTTGACTGTCGGTTAATGGAATGGATACACTGAACTTTCCGTTAAACTCAGCAAGAGCAGAATGCCCTTGATCTTCAATATGATTTATGAGTTCAGCATAAAAATTTTGATAGGAGACATCACCCCGGATTGGTCCGGCACAATAGATTATCATAATTATTTATTTAATACTTGTTTGTAATAATCTTCGTAAAGTGGAATAACTTTATTTTTATCAAATTTGTTAACAGCTCGTTGTCTTGCGCTTTCAGAAAATAGTCTATATTTTTTTTCATTCAAAAGTAATTCGATAGAATATTTTGCCATCCTGCTAATATCACCAATTTCTGCAATGTAACCGGTTTCGTTATGTTTTACGAGTTCAGGCAAACCACCAACGCTTGAACTGATAACCGGAAGCCCGCAGGACATAGCTTCAAGAGCAGCTAATCCAAAGCTTTCCGACTGACTCGGAATTAGAAATAAATCCGACGATGCTAAAATTTCAACCAATCCATCCTGCTTACCAAGAAACCGTACCTTATCGTAAAGTTCAAGCTGCCTGCAAAGTCTTTCACATTCTGATCTGTCTGGACCATCTCCTACAAGAACAAGTTTTGAAGGAATTTGTTTTTGAACTTTTTCAAAAATTCTTATTGTATCTGCAACTCGTTTAACCACCCTGAAGTTTGATGTATGCACTAATATTTTTTCACCGTCTGGGGCTATGCTATTTCTAAATTCCGGGGAACTTGTTGGTGTAAATAAATCGGAATCAACAAAGTTGGGGATGACTTTAATTTCACTTTCGCAAGAATAGTTAGTAAGTGTTTTTTCTTTTAAAAATCTCGATACAGCAGTAACCCCATCGCTTTTATCAATACTAAATTTTACAAGCGGAAGAAAAGATGGTTCTAATCCTACTAAAGTAATATCCGTTCCATGAAGTGTTGTAATTATTTTGAGATCTTTATTGCTGCCTAGCATTTCTTTAGCAAGATATGCACTTGTGGCATGTGGTATTGCATAGTGTACATGTAATAAATCTAAATTTTCAAACTCAGCCACTTCAGCCATTTTACTTGCAAGAGTAAGACTGTAAAGTGGAAATTCGAATAGAGGGTAATTGCTTATTTCAACTTCGTGAAAGAAAATATTTTCTACATAATGTGAAAGCCTGAATGGAAGAGCATAACTTATAAAATGAACTTCGTGTCCTCTAAGAGCAAGTTCTTTCCCAAGTTCTGTAGCTATTACACCGCTTCCCCCGTATGTTGGATAACAGGTTATCCCAATCTTCATTTGTATTTTTCTGTCCCTTATTTTTGGTTATTGGGGCACTAATATAAGCCAATTTTTATGAAGTTTGAAACCCATTTTGTTGTATTTGCCGTATCTTTGACGAAATGCTTTTATAATATTTGCACTATGAATTTTTTAGTTATCGGTCAGTCCGTTGTTGATAAGATACATGATGGGAATATTTTGCTTGTTAAGCCTGGCGGAATATTTTACACTGCAGTTGCCCTTAAAGGCTTTTTTGAAAAAGGTGATAAATTATTTCTCTGCACAACCGTTGATGATATGAGTTATAGACTCTTTTCATTAATCTATGATGAAGTCGAACGGGAATTCATTAAAAATATAGAGCGAATTCCCGTTGTCAATCTAATTCTAAAAAGCTTAGGGGAAAGAGATGAGGTTTATGAATATATTTCGGAAAATTTAGAAATTGATTTTACGAATTTAAATCGGTTTAGTGGAATACTAATTAATATGATAACAGGGTTTGATATTTCAATTAAGCAAATGCAGGAAATAAGAAAAAACTATAATGGTATAATTTATTTTGATGTCCACACACTTTCACGAGGATTAATTAAAAATAATAAAAGAGTGTTCAGACCCGTCCCTGATTTTTTCAAATGGGCCAAGTGCATAGATATTCTTCAGGCAAACAGACACGAATTACAGACTTTAAGTGTTAAAAAGAATGAGCGGGAAATAGTTAAAGACTTGTTGAATTTTGGTATAAAACAAGTTATTGTTACTAAAGCTTCTGATGGTGCAATAGTATATTTCCGCAAGAGCGGGGAATTGAAATCGATTAACCGAAAATCATTTAATACAGATGCTGTTAACAAAGTTGGTTGCGGTGACGTCTTTGGGGCAGTTTATTTTTATAATTATATTAGAAATAAAAATGTAAATGAGGCAATTCTTTATGCAAACGCTGCTGCAGGAAATAGCACAAGATATTTAGAAGTAAAAGATTTTTTAAACATAAAAAATGATGTACGAAAACAACTTAATTAAACCGCGTATTTTTGTTACAGGAGCCAATGGTATGCTCGGTCAGCGAACAGTTGAGTTTTATTCTGGAATAAATAAAGTTGAGCTGCTCGCCTGTTCGATTGAAGGAAAATCTTTTTCTAGCAATGCAGAATATATCTCCTGCGATATTTCAAACCGTGAAAAAATAAAAAAAATTATCTATGATTTTTGCCCAGACTACATTATCAACTTGGCTGCATTTACTAATGTAGACTTGAGTGAAAGTGAAAGAGAGCAAACTTGGAGGGCAAATGTCAAAGGCGTAGAATTTATTACAGAAGCAGCAAGGGTTATTGATGCACATGTTGTTCACATTTCATCCGATTACATCTTTGATGGTAAAGAAGGTCCTTATGATGAAAATGCAATACCAAATCCCCTTGGATACTATGGAAGAACAAAATTGGCGAGTGAAAATGTTCTGAAAATTGGCGGCGTTATTTATACCATTGTTCGAACCAATGTGATTTACGGTTTTGCCTTGAATAGCCGCCCGGATTTTGTAAGGTGGCTTGTTTCGGAATTGAGAATTGGCAATCAGGTTAACATTGTAGATGATCAGATTAACAATCCAACATTTATTGAAGACTTGGTGCAGGGAATAAACAAAATAATTGAGTTTAAAAAACCTGGAATTTATAACATAGGCGGAAAAGAATTTCTATCACGATACATATTTGCTAAATTAATTGCAGAATTTTTTAGACTAAATGAAAAACTTATTACACCTATAAAAACCAAAGAGTTGAATCAACAGGCAAAAAGACCTTTGAATTCAGGGTTAGTTATTCTTAAAGCTGAGACTGAGCTTGGTTACAGACCACATTCAATTCTTGAGTCACTTGCAATAATGAAACGGGAACTTGTATTATGAGTTTAAAGTTTTTGAATACAATATGAATAGCTTAATCGATAATTACTTAGCTTTTATTTTTGATCTCGATGGTACAATTTACCGGGGCGATCATTTAATCCCTAAAGCAGATGAAACTATTAATCGCATAAAGAAAATTGGCAAGAAGATAGTTTTTGTTTCTAATAAAACCACTGGGACCGTAAAGGATTATTATTACCTTCTAAAAAACTGGAATCTCAACATTGAAGAAAAGGAAATAATTAATTCAACACTTGTAACAAAAAACTATCTTATGCGAAATTTTTACAATTCGACTTTTTTTGCTGTTGGTGAAGATGCTTTTATAGCTGAAATTGAAAATGCGGGGTTAAAGTTCTCATCTGATCCCAAAGAAATAAGAATATTGCTTGTTACTTTAGATAGAACATTAAACTACCAAAAATTAGAAATCGCTGCCCGTGCTCTTGAAAATGGTGCAAAATTTTTCGCAGCAAATATTGATGATACATGTCCTGTTGATGACGGCGAAGTTCTTGATGCTGGCTCAACAATTTCTGCGCTTGAAAAAAGAACTCATCGGAAGCTTGAACTACATTTTGGAAAACCTTCCTCTTACATGTTTGACGAAATAAAATCCCGCCTGAATTACGATTCTTCAAACATACTTTTAGTTGGCGATCGGCTTGAAACCGATATTGCAATGGGTAATAAATTTGGAGTTGATACCGCAATTGTAGCAACCGGCGTAAAGAATTTTTTAGACAGTTCAAACGGATATCTTCCCACCTATCAGCTAAATTCAGTATTTGATATAATTAAAGACGAAGATTAAGTAATTCCAAAGCTTTTCAACACCAACCTTTTTAGTTTTGTCAGAGTCTAATTAAGCAGAATTGAAAAGAGTTTATGGAATCAAACGAAAAAGAATTGTTATTAAAAGCAAAACAGGGGGATCAGTTTGCATTTGAGCAACTAGTTTACCGGTACGATCACTCTGTTCTCTCAATTGCAATGCAGTTTGTGAATGATCCGGATGAAGCAAAAGATATTTACCAGGAAGTTTTTATAAGAGTGTTTAAAGGATTAAAAAAATTTGAGTTTAGAAGTGAGTTTTCAACCTGGATTTTTAGAATTGCAACTAATGTATGTTTAACTCACAAATCAAGAAGCAAAAAAGAGATGAAAGTTTCTATTTACAAAGATTCAACAGATGAAAGCGATGATTTCTCGTTTAAAGAGATAGTAGATAACAGTGTATCCCCCGAAGAAGAAACGTCCAGCAAAAATTTAGGTGAGTTTATTGATGAAGCAGTAGGGAATCTTTCTGAAAGACAAAAAATTACTTTCGTGCTAAAGCACTACGAGGGTTACAAAATAAGAGAAATTGCCGAAATGCTTAATTGCAAAGAAGGAACGGTTAAAAAATATCTATTTGATGCAGTAAAAAATCTTAAAAAGCAATTAAAGCCTTTTGTGGCTTATCAAATATAGAGTTTATTATTGGGAGAATTAAAATGAAACATAATGAATACAAGCAGATGATACATCTTTCACTTTACGGAGAACTGAGTGAAGAAGATCAGAAAAAATTAAAAGGGCATATTGAATTATGTGAAGAGTGCAGAATGGAATTAGAACAGCAGAAATATTTTTTAACGATGATTACTGAAAATCAGAAATATAAAGTAAATAATGAATTATTAAATGAAGCCCGGGCTCAATTAAGAGGTGCACTAAGGTCGAAAAAGACGAAGAGTTTTTCAACTTTTCCATTGGGAGATAAAATTATATCACTCTTTTCATCGCCACCCCGGCTTGCGTTCGGCGCAGTTGCAATTTTGTTGGCAGGATTTATTTTAGGCGGCATCTTTTTCAGCAAAAAGGAAATTATTATTCAAAATGGTAATCAAACTTATACTAAAGCATCTTTCTCACTAGCGGATACAAGAATTACCAATTTACAATTTGTAGATTCTGATTTAAGCGATGGTAAAGTTGTATTTACTTTCGATGCAGTTAAACGTGTAAAACTAAATGGAAAAGTAAATGATCCCGAAATTCAAAGCATATTAACTTATGCAATGTTGAATGAACAAAACCCAGGTTCCCGTCTAAACTCAATAAGTGCAATGGAAAATTATGGAAATATAACACCCGACAAAGAAATAAAGGATGCACTAATTACCGTCGTGATGACTGATGAAAATCCTGGCGTGAGGATGGAAGCGTTAAAACTAATAGGCAAGTTTAATTATGATGAATCGCTTAAGCAGGCATATCTTTTTGTACTGTTGAACGACTCATCATCTGCCCTACGTATCGCATCAATTAATGCACTTATTCAAGCAGCAAAAAGTGGTGACCAACTAAAGCAAAATGATATTGAACTTGTTATGAAGCAAGCTAATGAGGATGATAATAACTACATTCGTTTAAAATCTAAAACACTTTTAGAGGAGTACAATTAAAATGAAAGCAAAATTAATTCAGCAGTTTTCAGTGGTACTTATTTTAGTACTGAGCTTAATACTCGCAGCTACAGCCCAAACTAATAAAGAGGCTACATTTAATGTTAGTAAAGGCGATTTGCTTGATGTTGCCTTAAGCCAGGGCGGAATTGAAATAACTACGGGCAACGGAAGCGAAGTTAATATTCTTGCTAAGAATATTTTGGAGGAAGAGCTTGACCTTTTTACAATGGAAAAAATTGGCAGCAGAGTGGAAATAAAATTTGAAGGCGAAGACTCTAACAATTTTGAACTTGTTCTGAGTATCCCTGCATCTTTAAATCTCGATCTCTCAACTGGAGGGGGCGGTATTAACATAAATGGAGATGTTACCGGTAAAGTTGATGCCAGCACAGGAGGTGGCAGCATAATAGTCCAGACTATTTTAGGTATTGCCGATCTTTCAACAGGTGGTGGGAATATTAACACCGGTGATATAGAGGGGAATGCAGATATTTCAACTGGCGGCGGAGAAATTAAAGTTGGAATAATTAATGGCACCGTAGATTTAAGTACAGGCGGCGGTAACATAAATATCACTTCAGTAAACAACTCTGCAGATATATCTACTGGCGGAGGAAATATTAGTGTTGGAGATATCGGCGGGAAA